>JAFAEB010000010.1 GCA_023424235.1 Bacillota bacterium | reverse complement strand
ACAAAGGTGCTGGTGAGACAAAATTAGAACTAGACCGTAGAAAGATCGAGGAAAAATTAGCATTTTTAAATAAAGAACTGGACAACTTACAAAACGAGCGTACTACTCAACGAAGCAAACGTAATAAAGTGGGACTTAAAACCGTAGCATTAGTTGGATATACCAACGCAGGTAAATCAACCCTTATGAATGCTTTTGTAGAGGATTCAAACAAGGGCTTTGATAAAAAGGTGTTTGAAAAAGATATGCTATTTGCAACCCTAGAAACTTCTGTTAGGAACATTACACTAAAGGATAAGAATGAGATCTTACTTTCGGATACGGTTGGATTTGTAAGTAAATTGCCTCATGACCTTGTAAAAGCCTTTCGTTCAACCTTAATGGAAGTTAAGCATGCAGATTTATTACTTCATGTTATCGATGTATCCAATGATAATTATAAGGAACACATTCGCGTAACGAATGAAACGCTAGAGCAAATAGGAGCCGATAACATTCCAACTATCTATGTTTTTAACAAGGCAGATTTAGCAGAAATTAAAGTTCCTGCTATAGAGGAGGATTCCATCTATTTATCAGCCAAAAACAGAGTGGGTATTATAGAATTATCAAATCTAATTAGTGAACGATTATTTTCAGATCATATCGAAAGTAGCTTTTTAATTCCTTACGATAAAGGAAATATTGTTTCTTACTTAAATGAAAATGCAAGAGTCAAATCGATTGAATATGATAGTGAAGGAACTTTGTTAACTGTAGATTGTAAAGAAAGAGATTATAACAAGTTAATTCAGTATTTGTGTAAGTAAGTATACTTTTTATGCGGATTCTTCGGAATCCGCATTTTCTTTTTAAGACATATAAATGGATCCTTTGCTTGATAAGGAATTCGCTATTATGAATAAGTTCCATATACTTGGCTATCCTAAGAACAATTAATTAAAGGTATCATAATAAACCTAAGTATTAAGCCATATAATATAAAATCATAATCTATAAAATGTTCAAATTTTATAATATTTTCTTAATTTATTAGAATAAAAAACGAAGGGTTTCAAATAATAGTCTTATACAATATACAAATACAATGAATTGGCGAGAGGAATAGGCAAATGAAAGATGATAGAATCGATAATGAAATAAGTAAAATTATATATAATAACAATGTTAATAATGAGATTAGTAATGATACGAATCATCTAAGATTAGATATTGATGGACTGGAGCTAGAAGAAACTCAGAATAAAGTAAGAAATCAATTAGAAGGTATTGTAGGTGTACGATCTGTGGAGGTTAGTAAAGGACAAAATTATGTTTCTATAAATTATGATGATCAAACATCAAGTACTGAAATTTATAATCATCTGCAAAATAATGGTTATAAAATAACTGATCATATGTAGAAATAAAATTATTCTAATATGCTAGGAAGTTTATTATTTATGAGGCTCTTTGTACTATAGCTAAACTAGCTTGGGCAAAAGCTTCTTTTTTTATAGTGTATAATTTTTACTTTTTTCCTCTTTACACTTTGTTTATGAATAGTATATGATGAGAATATAAAGGTAAAGATTGCATATTAACTCCTTTTAGATGGACGAGTATTACCCTTATAATAGTATAAGAACTTGTGTGTCTCATACTTCAATTAGCATTACAATTAATAAATTGTAATTATCTATGAAAGGTGGTAGGTTTATGGAAAAAGAAACTTCAGTTGTTAGGTTAGAAGCAATAGTGGATGCGCCTATTGATATAGTTTGGGACTGCTTTAGCAAACCTTGGCATATAACGAAGTGGAATTATGCATCCGATGACTGGCATTCACCATTCGCACAGAATGACTTATATGTAGGTGGTAAATTTAATTATCGAATGGAAGAAAAAAATGGTACGATAGGTTTTGATTTTACTGGAAGCTATGATGCTATTAATGACCAGGAATTCATAGCATATACCTTGGATGATGGTAGAAAAGTAGAAATATTTTTTTATCCAATTGGGAATGATACAAAAATAATTCAAACATTTGAAACAGAGCATACGTTTCCAAGAGAAATGCAAGAACAAGGCTGGAATAGTATTTTACAGAATTTTAAATTATATGTAGAATCCATTAAATGAGGAGGTGAAAATAAAGATGTCCATGCAAGTTTATATCAATTTCAAAGGTAACTGTAGAGAGGCTATCGAATTTTATAAAGAAGTATTTGAACTTGGAGAACCTAAAATACTAACCTTTGGAGATGTTCCATCTAATAATGGAGAACCTTATCCAGAAGAGGTTAAGAGTTTAGTAATGCATTCAGAGTTAACTATTTTTGGGACAATCGTAATGGTATCTGATGTATTACCGCACATGGAATTAACAATAGGTGATAACATAACCTTAGTGTTGCGACATAATAATCAAGATACATTAAGAAAGATATTTGACCGATTAAAAGTTGGTGGAAATGTCACGATGGAGCTGCAAGAGACTTTCTTTAGTAAGTGCTATGGAATGGTAACAGATAAGTTTAATATTGGATGGCAACTAAGCTACCAAGAGGAAGTATAGAAATCATAAATATTTATCATATAGAATTATAAAAAATAGCGTGTGTTTATGAATCCAAAAGAGACCTTTTAGCACATAGGTACTGAGGTTGTGGCAGAAACACTTATCTGTCACAATCTTATGTACCGCTTTGTGGCTAAGAAGTGAGAATGTGTCTTAAGTTGGAACATAATCATACGCTTTTTATATACTTTAATGTGATAAACATCATTATGTAAAAAGGGTACCGCACTGTTTAGTGCGATTGTCCCTTAAATACTTGGCTATTCTTTATTTTAATAATGAGCGGAATTACCATTACTACCCATACAATAGGTTCTGTTATGATAATGCCCATATATTGTAGTCTTGGAGCTAAAAATAATACAGCTAAAAATTTACCAATTAGCTCAATTGTACTTGATACAATTGGAGTTATGTATTCGCCAATTCCCTGGAGTGAATTGCGTAGGATAGAAATTGTTGCAGCTACAAAATATAATAAGCTATCGATTCTAAGATACAAGCTAGCAGTATCAATGACTTCACTTACATTCGATGATGTAATGCCTTTAATCAGATAAGGTACAATGGTATAGGTTATAGCTAAAACAATAACATACCAAATTAAGCATATAGTAAGGGATTGCTTAATCCCAGCTTTAATACGATCAAACTTTCTTGCACCAAAGTTCTGACTACAGTAGGAAGCCATAGTCATACCAAGAATAGCAAATGGCATCATAAAAATACTTGTTAGCTTTCTAGCAGCGTAATGCGCTACTATAATATTGGTTGAAAATGTATTAATGGAACTTTGTAATATTAGAGTACCTAAAAAAACAAGGGAACTCATAAGCCCCATAGACAAGCCACTTGCTAACAGTTGGGTTATTAACTGTTTGTTAAAAGTAAAGCTTTTTCTTGAAAGACTAAGGAGTGGATATTTTTGCTTAATATAAAATACACACAATATTACAGATACAAGTTGTGCTAGTAAGGTTGCTATAGAAGCACCTGCAACTCCCATATTAAGTGGTCCTATAAATAAAAAATCTAATAAAATATTTAAGACTGCGGATACAATTAAAAAGATCAGTGGTGCAATCGTATCACCTATGGCTCTTAAGGTACTAGCAAATACATTATATAGCATGGAAATTATCATACCGAACAAAATAACCTTTATATACGCAGTACCAGTTACTTGATGCTCCTTTGACATATTAATTAAGTTTAATATTTGAGGAAGAAAACTCACACTAAGTATTGTTAATAATAGTGTTATTGCTGTACCAAAGGTTAGGGTAGCAGCAAAGGTTTTATTTAAATTATCTGCTTCTTT
>JAFAEB010000457.1 GCA_023424235.1 Bacillota bacterium | reverse complement strand
AATGTATCTCCATGAATGCTAAACCCAAGCTGTGCTGAAAACCGTATCGCTCTTAAAATTCTTAAAGCATCTTCATCAAATCTTTCCTTTGCGCTACCGACGCAACGTATCACTTTATTATTCAAATCCTCGTAACCACCAAATACATCCACAAGCCCCTTTCCTTCATTATAGGCCATAGCATTAATGGTAAAGTCTCTTCGCTTAAGATCCTCTACTAAGTTACTGGTAAAGGTTACTTCTTTTGGATGTCTATTATCCTCATACTCACCATCAATTCGATAAGTAGTAACTTCATATCCTTCTTTATCAATCATTACTGTAACAGTACCATGTACAATTCCAGTGTCTATCGTTCTACGAAAAATACTCTTTACATCCATAGGACTAGCATTACTAGTTATATCCCAATCCATAGGTTCCTTGTTTAATATGGAGTCTCTTACACAGCCTCCAACTGCATAAGCATCAAAGCCGTGCTTAACTAATTCATTTATAATATAATCCACATTTTGGGGTAATTGTATCTTCATTCTAATCTCCATTCTTCCTTTCCCCGAAATTTGGGTTTCTGCATCATATCCAATCTAATTACCGTTTATTTCTTCCTATTATAGCCTAATCTTCTTTCTATCACAATATTTTTATAAATAGACTATTAGGATTTGTGTGTCAAAAAGCCTATATTTAATATTATACTGGTGATTTTCACAAAGCAAAAGAACGAATGCGCCTATTAATATGCGCATAGAAATCGAAGCAGGAGTCTTTTGACATTCAAATCCCATCAGATAAAATAAAATGTCCTAAAATGATTCTTATCATTTTTAGGACATTTTATTTTATCTATTCATGAATAGTTATATAAAACAATAGAATTAGTATGCTTTACCCCAATAAACCATAGCCTTTGCTTCTTTTCCACAGCAGATACAAGTATTACTGATTTCTTCTTGCTTAAATGGCATACAACGTGAAGTTGCACCTGTTTCTTCTTTAATTTTATCTTCACATGCTCTATCACCGCACCACATAGCTTTTATAAAGCCTGGTTTCTTTTCTAAACCGTCTTTAAATTCTTCAAAAGTTGTAGCACTTGTAGTATGATCATCACGATGTGCTCTAGCACGCTCTAACATCTCTACTTGCATGGAATCTAGTACTCCTTTTATTGTTTCATCAATGGTATCAAGGGATGCAACAATCTTTTCTCTTGTATCACGACGAACGATAACTGCTTGATTTGCTTCAATATCTTTTGGACCTATTTCAATTCGTACTGGAATACCACGCATTTCTTGTTCACTAAATTTCCAGCCTGGACTCTTATCGGAATCATCCACTTTAACTCTAAAACCACCAAGCTTTGCTTTAAGCTCAGAAGCTTTCTCTAAAACGCCTTCTTTATGTTGAGCAATTGGAATAATCATTACTTGTACTGGTGCTACTCTTGGAGGTAATACTAAACCACTATCATCACCATGTACCATGATAACAGCACCAATTAAACGTGTTGTCATACCCCAAGAGGTTTGATGAACATGTTGTAATTTGTTTTCTTTATCTGTATAGGTAATATCAAAAGCTTTTGCAAATCCATCCCCAAAGTTATGACTAGTTCCAGATTGAAGTGCCTTTCCATCATGCATTAATGCTTCAATGGTATAAGTGGAATGTGCACCAGCAAATTTTTCTTTATCTGTTTTCTTACCACGAACCATAGGTATTGCTAGCACTTCTTCACAGAAATCTGCATAAAGATTTAACATCTGAATGGTTCTCTCTTCTGCTTCCTCTGCAGTAGCATGAGCAGTATGACCTTCTTGCCATAAGAATTCTACAGAACGTAAAAATGGTCTTGTCGTTTTCTCCCAACGTACAACGGAACACCATTGATTGTAAACTTTAGGTAGATCACGATAAGATTGAATAATGTTAGAATAAAAATCACAGAATAGTGTTTCTGAAGTAGGTCTAACACATAATTTTTCAGCAAGTGGTTCTAAACCACCATGAGTAACCCATGCTACTTCTGGTGCAAAACCTTCAACGTGATCCTTTTCCTTTTGTAACAAACTCTCTGGTATAAACATTGGCATATACACATTTTCAACACCAGTTTCTTTAAATCTTCTATCAAGTTCTTGTTGTATATTCTCCCAGATTGCATAACCGTTTGGTCTTATAATCATACAACCTCTAACACTGGAATAATCGATTAATTCTGCTTTTTTAACAACATCAGTATACCACTGTGCAAAATCAACATCCATGGAGGTAATTGCCTCTACTAATTTCTTGTCCTTAGCCATAAAAACTCCTTTCTTATAAAAACACCACAATTGTTATATTGCGAAACCTGTAGTTTTAGAAATTGAACTACAACTTATACAAATTCCCTACGTGTATACACGTTGCTTCAACGTTCCTTCCGCTTAAGCGAGAACTCACTTTAATTTCTCTTCAGAATTGTATAAATTGCAGCTTAATTATATATAATTTTAGACTTTCGCAATTACAAAAAAACATTAAGATATTGTACATAAACGAAGGTTTTTGTTTAGACACAAAAAAAAGTCCTTCATTCCACAAGGGACCGAAAGACCTCGGCGGTACCACCCTAAT
>JAFAEB010000454.1 GCA_023424235.1 Bacillota bacterium | reverse complement strand
GTTAGGTAGTGATAGTCTAGACGATAAAAATGAATTTATAACTACGATCAAAAAGAATTTTCATCCTATACCAGATTTTAGTGCAAGCTATGCGATTGCTATTGATGATACAAAAAAAACGCTGGTTATAGAAGTTAGTAACTCTGATTTAAATTGCTATTATGGTGATAAAAAAGAAGTAGATGTATATGCTAAAACAAGTTATAATATATTACAGAAAATTGTTACAGGTAGAATGACCTTTCAAAGGGCATTTATGTCAGGTGATATAACTGCAAAAGGCAATTTTAAAACATTGCGTACCTTTGATCAACTATTCCAATTTGAACTATAAGGTATCGGTATAAAAATATAAAGAAGCACCTAGTAGGTGCTCCTTTATATTATTTGGGATGAGTAATATTTTTAGTTATAATACGTGGTTTATTATAACACTTATAAACTTAAGTTTAGGTTAAGAATTATTCAATTGGTAAATAAACATGAAAACAAGTTTCATCTATAGAAGATTCTGCTTCTATATGACCACCATGTGCTTTTATAATATTAGAGGATATGGACAAGCCTAGTCCGGTTCCACCTGATTTATAGGTTACGAATGGGTCAAAAATAGTAGATAATTCTTCAGATGGAATCATAGCTCCATTATTATGAACTGATATTATTAGATATGTAGGCTGTAATACCTTGCACTCTATATAGATATAGTCACCTTTTTTTGTGGCATCGAATGCATTACGAATTAGGTTGGTAAATACTTGTTGGAATTTAACCTGATCCAATAAGTAGTTACTGTAATACGGTATTATGTCCTCTGAGATTACAAAAGAAAAATCGATTCCTTTCTGTTCTGCGTATGGTTTAAATGTGCTATATACAGATTTTAAAAGTAACAAGAAATCTTGTTTTTGTTTTTTTATATTATCACTATTATTATATAAGCTTAGTTCCGTTAATAATATTTCCAAACCATCAATATCTTCCACTAGTTGGTCCCAATACTTAACATCATGTATTTCAGGATGATATGTTTCAATTAATTGGGCTGTACTTTTGATTAGAGTTAGAGGATTACGAAGCTCGTGGAATAATTGTGAGGAAAGTAATTTATACTCTTTATTGTACTTATCGATAAAGTAAGCAAAATCTTTATTGGAATTTGTTAATTCCGTTAATTGTTGTTGTTCTTCCTTCGTAAACATATTGTTCACCTCCTAATATAGCTATATTAGCAGAATATGTTTTATTATACAATATAAACTCGTTTACAAGAAACGACACCAATTTCTTTAATTTTTCATGTTTTTATCGCAAAATTGTAAATGCATTATCGTTATTTGTTTTATTATAAAAATAGGAGGCAGAAATATGGATAAAAATTGTGTATTTTGTAAGATTATTGGGAATGAAATTCCTAGTTCGACTCTATATGAGGATGAGAACTTCATGGCTATAATGGATATTTCTCCAGCCAACAAGGGTCATGTAATTATATTGTCGAAAAGTCATATTAAAGATGTGTTTGAGCTCGACGAAAATAGTGCAAAAAACGCCATGGTTGTAGTAAAGAAATTGGCGAATGCTATCAAAAAAGAGCTAGGCTGTGATGGATTAAATGTACTACAAAATAATGGAGTTGCTGCTGGACAAACCGTATTCCATTATCATATTCATTTAATACCTAGATTTAATGATGATACCGTTAAAATTGAATTGATAAATAAGAGTTACGGTGAAGGGGAAGCATAGCTTCTTTGTGATGCTATCAAAAAACATATCATATAACTAATGATTTAAATAGACCTATGTGAAGGTATATTGCTCTGAAAGTTAGAATCGTTATCTAACGAGCGAGGACAATAATAAATTTCACATAGGTCTTTCGATTGGCAAGAAGTATAGGGGGTACACAGTACTTTATCCCTATAATTATACGAATCAATTGCATAATTAATTATACTTCTACCTTTATTTTATTGTTATTCGTTTTTGATACAAGTAAACATATTAATAATATAAGAGGAAAGACTGTTCCAAAGAGCAAACCTATTTTTAATGATACATCTTCACCAGCTAATATATTGATTTGATATTTTGATACGTAACTAGAGATTACGCCACTTATATATGGTCCTGCAGCACAACCTAAATCGCCGAATATAGCTAATACCCCAAACATTAAGGCTCCCCCTAATGGAAATCTACTAGCGGCAAGACTAAAGGTGCCTGGCCACATTAAGCTAACAGATAAACCAGTAAGCCCACAGGCAATTAAGGAAAGCATAGGTGAGGATGAAAATACAGTTACAAGGTAACAAAGAACGCAGAAAAAGGTTAATATAGTTAGTAACTTTCTTAAGTTATATTTACTTCCATAGACACCATGTAACACTCTGCCGAGTCCCATTAATATAGCAAATAAGCAAGGTCCTAATAAATCACCCATAACTTTTGATACACCTAGTCCTGTTTCTGCAAAGAGAGAGGACCACTGTGACATAGTTAGTTCTGAAGCACCAGCACAAACCATTATTATTATAAATAAAATAAACTCTTTATGTTTGAATAACTCTTTTACAGTAATTTGGCCATGTTCACTTATTGGTGATAGTAAAGGTGCCTTTAGAAATAAGAAGATATTAATAAAAGGTATCAAGCTCCATAGAGCAGCAAGATATGGCCATTTATCTCTTCCGAAGGCTGCTAGCAATAGTGTTGTGAGCAATACAACAATTACTTGTCCTAGGCAATAGAAGGAATGAAGTAAGCTCATAGAACCTGATTTATCATCACTAGGAATACTCTCAATTATTGGACTTATTAATACTTCAATTAGGCCGCCGCCAATCGCATAAGTTATAACCGAAATTATTAGTCCAAGATAAGGGTTTTTCATCAGATTTGGAAGTATACCAAGTCCTAATAATCCTAAAAAGCTACATATATGAGCAAGGACAATAAGAGGTCTATATCCAATATGATTAATTACTTTAACAGTTATAATATCTACAATTAATTGTGTAATAAAATTTATTAAGATTAAAGTTCCTAACAACTCTAAGGATATAGAGAAGTCAGTTTGAAAGATAATAAATAATAGGGGGCATAAATTATTATTTATAGCCTGTGTTATATATCCTAGATAGCATGCTTTAATGGTTAACTTAAAGTGTTTCCCCATGGTTTCTCCTAAGTATCTTATTTTGAAACTTCCTTTATTAATTTAATGATTGTTTCAATTGAATTATTTAATACACTTTTTTTCATAGCTTCTATATAGATGTCTTTGTTTTTATATACAGTTTGAATGGCATTAAGGAGAATATCTTTATTTAAGCTTTCTTCTTTTACAACAAAACTATAGCCTTGTTTTTCAAAAGATTCCGCATTTAGTATTTGATCCCCTCTACTAGAAGCCTGGGATAATGGGATTAGAATATTAGGTTTTCTTAAGGCTAATAATTCACAGATAGCATTTGCACCTGCTCTTGAGATTACAACATCGGAGCAAGCTAGTAAATCACTTAGCTCATTAGATATATATTCATATTGAACATAACCTTTCATATTATTTAAGCTAGTATCTACTTTACCTTTACCACATAAATGTATTACTTGGTAGGTTTTTAATAAGTCTGGTAAAATACTTCGAACTGCTTCGTTTACAATAACAGACCCTGTACTACCACCCATTACTAATAAGACTGGCATGTTGGCAGAAAAATTGCAGAAGGAAAGTCCTTTTATTTTATTACCTCGGAATAATTCTTTACGTATTGGTGTTCCTGTAAGTTCTGCTTTTCCAGCTGGTAAATATTTAACTGTTTCAGGGAAGTTCGCACAAACCTTACTAGCTGATGGGATACAGATTCGATTGGCTAAGCCTGGTGTCATATCAGATTCGTGTATTATGGTAGCTACCTTTGCTCCTTTTGCTGCAAGAACTACGGGGACAGTTACAAAACCACCCTTAGAAAAAATAACATCTGGCTTAATTTTTTTAATGAGAGCTTTCGCTTCAAAATATCCTTTTATAACTTTAAAGGGATCTGTAAAATTCTTTGGATCAAAATATCGTCTTAACTTGCCAGAAGAGATTCCATAATAAGGTATGTTCATTCCTTCTATTAGTTTTTTCTCGATTCCATCATAAGAACCAATGTAATGTACTTCATAACCTTCTCTTTGTAAAGCTGGTAAAAGAGCTATATTTGGGGTTACATGACCGGCAGTACCTCCACCTGTTAAGACAATACGTTTCATTTTACTTCCTCCATTCTTTTAAAGCCAAAGACAATTGATCTGGACATGAGGTAGCTTTTGGACCACAAGTTACTCCATCAAGTCTATTTATAACATCATCAACAGACATACCAACTACTAATCTTGATATACCAGATAGGTTTCCATCACATCCGCCTTTAAAGCTTACATTTTTAATAATATTATCTTCGATTTCAAAACTTATTTCACTACTACAAACACCTTTTGTTTTATATATCATTTCTTAATCCTTTCTTATGTAAACGTAAAATTGCAATTTATTTTTAATTTTTTCCTAGACTATTATAGCATTTTTTTTCCTTGATGCAATGTTTTTTATTGTATAGATTAAATAGCATATGGATATATGATTTAATATATGATACCATATTTACGTATTATGTTTTTAAGAAAGAGAATCATTACTTCAACAGAAGAGTTAATTTTAATAAAGCTAAGGAGATAGTTAAAATGAATAAAATCGGTATTATAGGTGCAATGGATGAAGAAGTAAATCAACTAAAGGAACTCATGTCTGATGTAAAAATTACTAAGAAAGCTGGTATGGATTTTTACGAAGGAAATTTATTTGAAAAGAATATCATTATAGTTCGTTCTGGAATTGGTAAAGTAAATGCTGCCATTTGCACTCAAATATTAATTGATCTATATGAAGTAGAAGGAGTAATTAATACTGGTATAGCAGGTTCTCTAAAAAATGAAATTAATATTGGTGATGTAGTCCTATCAACCGATGTATTATATCATGATGTGGATGCTACCAATTTTGGTTATGAATTTGGTGTGATACCAAGAATGGAAACATCAATTTTTGTTGCAGATAAGTATTTGTTGGAAAAAGCCAAAGAAGCTAGCATGCTGGCTAATGAAAATGTTGGTGTATTTGTTGGACGAGTTGTAAGTGGCGACCAATTTGTAGGAGATAAGAAGAAAAAAGGATGGATTCAAGATAAGTTTTCAGGATTTTGTACTGAAATGGAAGGTGCTGCAATTGGCCATACAGCTTATCTAAATCAGATTCCATTTTTAATCATACGTGCTATATCCGATAAAGCAGATGATAGTGCACAAATGGAATATGATGTATTTGAAGCGAAAGCGATAGACCATACCGTTAAACTTATGAAAGCTTTAATTAAATCCATATAGGAAAATGACCAGTTTGTTCATGACCAATTATGGAAATGCATTTATATGGACATATCCATATATGAATATATCCATTGATTGGTTTATCAACATATGGTCATGACCATTTTTGCTTGCGGCCATATATGGTCATACCCATTTTTGGTCACCACCATTTATAGTCACGACCACTTTGTAATCAGTTTTACTTCCTGGGCATGTCCACTTTTTGGTAGACAACATATGACAAATCCTGTGTTATTTAGATAGATAATTTACTATATTGATGGATTTAAATGGTGAAAAAAAGAAATTCTTTAAGGAGAATCTTATTTTTTGGCAAACGATTTAGGCCTCCCCTCTCTTTTCAAAATTATGGTTATTCGTTATAATAGCCGTAATTAATGGGATGAAAGGGGATTTTTTTGTTATGAATGATATTATTAAAAATTTATTTGAAGGGAATATGTTTATTTACATAATGTTAGGTTTATGTCTAATTGGTGTAATGATTAAATTGGTTTTAGAATTAGTTTATGTAAGACTAGTAAAAGCATCTGAGAACATGGGAACCTCAAAGAACAAATTAGTGCAATCCATGAAGAAAAAATTTGAAGCTTTCTATAAGCTAAAAATAGGTGTGAATAATGTGGATATTTTTGTGGATAAGTACATATTACGCCACAGATTCTGTGGATTATTGTTATCAACATGGGAAAATATTTGTGGACAAATTGTAATGCTATGTGTCTTAATTGGCTCTATTAGTACGATTCTAGGGCTTATTTATGAAAGTGGAAAACAAGAGATTCTTAGTACATTTACTGTGGGTTTATTTTCAACTGGATTGTTGATACTTTTAGAAGGTATTATTAATATAAGTGGTAAAAAAGAAATTTTACGTTTAAACATGAAGGATTATTTAGAAAATTATTTAAAAGTTAAGCTAGAACAAGGTCTTGATCAACCTGAGCTACTAGAGCAATATAGAAAAGAGATGAACCTAGAGGAAGCAAGTCTTAAGGAAGCAATTACATCTACAGCTGCAACCAAAGAGGAGTTAAAACAAAAAGAAAAGGCAGCTAAATTAAGTAAAATTGAGCAGAAGAAAAAATTAAAACAAAATAAACAACGAAAAGTATTAGAAATTAAAAAAGCTAAGAAGCAAAAAAAAGAAGAGAAGAAAAAGAGAAGTGAGTTAAAGAAAGAAGAACTTAGAAGCAAGAAGCTTGCTATGAAGGAAGAGCAGGAAAGAATTAAAAAAGAAGCAAAAGCGGCAATCGAAAGAAAGAGGGAAGCCGATCGTCTTGAGCTAGAGAGAATTAAGGCAGAAGTTAGGGCTGAAGATGAGAGAAAGAAAGATGAAAAACGTAGACAAGAAGAAATTAAAAGAGCATTATTACTTGAAAAGCAAATAGAAAAAGAAGATAAAAAGAAAATAGAGAGTAAGACCATTGCTCAAGAAAAGAAAGAAACCCTATTACGTGAAATTAATGAGAGACGTAATTTCAAAACAAAGGAAGAAGAACTAGCAGAAAAAGAAGCGCTAATAAAAGAGCAAAAGGTAAAGGATATGCAAGAAGATCCGATGAAAGAAATTGCAGCAACAAAAGAATTTAAATTAAAAAATGATATTGAAACCAAAATGAAACTGCAAAATGCAATTAAAAAAGGAATGAATAAAAACACAGTTGATGACAAATTAATTGAAGATATTTTAAAAGAATTCTTAGCTTAGCATTTATAATATTTTGACTAAGAAAAAATACGTACAAAAATTTAATCATTTCTTTCAGTATTTGCATTATAAATTCCCCTTGATTTGAATGTATCTCTTTGATAGAATAGGAAGGAATAGTAAGTTGTAATTACAAGACTAAAGGAGTGCATTAAAATGAGCAATAGAGTGACATTTGATTATTCAGCTGCAAAGGGA
>JAFAEB010000275.1 GCA_023424235.1 Bacillota bacterium | reverse complement strand
TCATAAGATGGAATCCCTAGAGTTTTATGCACAATTATTATTTATATCAAGACAACTTGGTGGACCACAAGAATTATCCCAAAAACAAGTCGAACGTTTATATGAAATACGTAAACAATTTGGTATGACAGGAAGACATCCTGCTGATAACTATCCGAATACATAAGTTTGTGCTATAATATTTTCATAAATTATAAATGAAAGTAGGATAAAAGAATGCTTGCCATAGAAAGAAGAAATCATATATTAAGTATGTTGCAACAAGATGGAAGAGTTTTAGTTAGTGACCTAAGTACTATGTTTCAGGTCACAGAAGAAACAATACGAAGAGACCTTGAGAAGCTAGAAAAGCAGGGCCTTGCAAAAAAAACATATGGCGGAGCAATTATAAATGATAATGTAAATATGGATTTACCATATACGGTAAGAAAAAAAGCCAATGTGTTAAGTAAGCAATGTATTGCTGAAATTATTAGTACAATGATTGAAGATGGTGACCATATAATGATGGATGCAAGTTCCACTGCAGTATATGTTGCAAAACACATAAAGAATAAGAAAAATATTACCTTAATCACCAACTCCATTGAAATCTTATTAGAATTATCAGAAGTTTCTGGATGGAAGGTTTTCTCTACGGGAGGTATCTTAAAAGAGGGTTCTTTGTCCTTAGTTGGTCATGAAGCAGAGGAAATGATCCATAATTATCATGTAGATAAAGCTATTATTTCATGTAAAGGTGTGGATTTAGAAAGAGGAATTACTGATTCCAATGAAATGGAAGCACAGATAAAGAAGCTTATGTTACAATCGGCCAATACAAAGATTTTAGCAGTGGATAACTCAAAATTTGATAAGATTTCATTTACTAAAATCTGTGATTTAAGTAATATAGATATGGTAATAACGGATACAAAATTAAATGATAAATGGATGGAAAAATTTAATTCTATGAAGATAGAGACCTATTATAAAGATGTTAAATAGATAAAGGTTACCTTTTACTAGTATTAAGAATCATGATTATCGAATTTACACAACTTATAATAGCAAAAACTAAAAACAGCAGAACTTTCCTTTCGGTAAGTTTCTGCTGTTTTTATCTTAGTATAAGATGCAAGACTGTTATGTTTCATACTCCTTACAAATATTTATTATTTCTTGAATACATGGCGTAATATATTTATTCTTGTGGTGAATCAGATAAATGGTTCGGTAGATAGGAAGATCCTCTACATCCAATAAAACAATATCACCAGAATTAACTTCTCTTTTTGTTAACATAGATGACATAACAGCAATCCCCCTATTGTTCATGACAGCACATTTAATCGCTTCTGTGTTGGTACAGTTCCATCTTCGATTAAAGGAAATATGTTTTTCTTTGGCTAATTTTTCGAATTGATTTCTTTCATAGCTACCTTTTTCACGGGATATAAGGGTTTCTCCATCTAAATCTTTATATGACAGTTTCCTTTGCTTTGCTAAAGGATGATTTTTCCCGCATATCAGAACAAGTTTATCCGTAAAGACAGGGATAAGTACTAAATCGCTACTATTCGTTATACCCTCTATAATGCCAATATCAATTTGGTTACTTAATATTTTTTCTTCGATAGTAGAAGTATTATTAACGGTAACACTTACCTCATAATTAAGTTGTTTTGATTCAGCTTTGTTTAGTATATCATTTATAAGAAAGGTGCCAACTGAAACACTACAACCAATATGAATGGAAGTAATATTTGTGGCATTCTTCATATCTCTTTCCATATTATCGAAGGATTCAACAATATGACGGGCATAGGAAAGAAGTTTTATACCATATTCGGTTATAAAAAGTTTTTGAGATAATCGTTCAAAGAGCAATATTCCATAATATCTTTCAAGCTCTGCAATTGCTTGACTAACAGTTGGTTGCGATATATAAAGCTTAGCAGCTGCGGCACTCATGGATCCACTATCAACTACAGTTATAAATATCTTCAAATGCCGTATTGTCATAAGTTTCATATCCTTTCTAAACGAAGCTATCAAATAATTATAAAGCTAATTATACTACATGGTATAACTTTTTCAAGTTATTACTAGTAAAATCTCTTTACAGAAGGGGTAATGCTAAATAGATAAGAGTCCCTACGACTCCGCTTCCGAGTATAATAGATATAGCACCCGTTTTATATTTTCTAAGTATATATAATGATATTATAAAAATTCCAAGTTCAACAAATCTAAGATCAGATATGGAAGCAGAAAAAATATTAGTTTGAAAAAGTCCTAACATAAGAATGGAAGCACCAGCAGAACCGATTAATGCAACTACAGCTGGTCTTAAGGCACCTAGTACAACCTGTACACCCTTTACAGTGCGGTATTTATAGTAAAAGTAAGCGAGTAATAGGCAAATAATGAAGGAAGGTATAATACAAGCTATGGTGCATACAAGAACACCAGCAATACCTTGAACTCGCATTCCTACGAAGGTGGCAGAGTTAATCGAAATAGGGCCAGGTGTCATTTCCGCAACTGTTATAAGGTCAGAAAATTCCTCAAGGGTCATAAGACCATGAATGTTTACGATTTGCTCCTGTATAAGGGGAATTGCAGCATAACCTCCACCAATACTAAACAAACCAACTTGAATAAAGGAAAAAAATAATTTAAGCAAAAGCATTAGTTACACTCCTTTCTCTTTGATACAATAAGTAAATCTGTAATACCAATTCCAAGACATATAAAAATAATTATCATTGCACTTACTCCGAATAGATAAGTTGAAATAAATGAAATAATCATCATTGTGATATAAAGAAGGCGTCTTGTTTTGAACACATTTTTAGCAAGGTTAATAACCACATCAAAGATAACTGCGGCAACACCAGCACGCATAACTTGTAAGGCAATGGTAATATATCTATTGGTGCGAAACTGATCATAGACTAATGAAATTACTGAGATTATAATCATAGGTGGCAAGATGGAACCAAGTACAGCAATTGCTGATCCTAAAATGCCTGCAATTCGATATCCGATTATAACCGAAGCGTTTACAGGAAGCGGCCCCGGTGAAGATTGGGTTATGGCAGTTACATCTAACATCTCATCCTCATCAAGCCACTTTAATTCTTCTACAAATTTCTTTTTCATAAGTGAAACAATTACAAATCCTCCACCAAAGGTACATGCACTTAACATAAACATTGTTTTAAAAAGAGTCCATAATTTTTTATATTCTTTATTCATTTTTTAATCTCTCCTTATGTAATATGGTAATTTTAATTGAAAAAATCTTATATGTAAAATATATATGTTCAATAGAACCTATAGGTAAACTTAATAGCTTAAAGATGATTTATTGTCCTAGGGGTTATAGTTTTAAGTCTGATTTATGCTAGATTCGTATTAATTATTTTGTGTTTCATTGTATTGAATAGCCGTTTAGTAACTTGTAGTTATTTCTTCTTTATATTATAATAAGCTTAAATGAAAAATTTGGATGTTAAGGAGTAATCATGAACCAATTAACCACTATCTTTAGTGAAAACATGGATAAGAATAATATACTTACCGAATATCCCAGACCAAATTTATTGAGAGATAGTTATATTAACTTAAATGGATATTGGAACTATGCCTTTACCAATACAGAAGAGATTCCAATGAATTATGATGGAAATATATTGGTACCCTTTTCACCAGAAGCAAAATTATCTGGAGTAGAAAGAATCCTAATGCCTGATGAATCTTTGTGGTATTATCGTACCTTTCATACTCCCAATATGAAGAATGGGGAAAGACTTATATTACATTTTGGTGCAGTAGATCAATACGCAAGAGTATTTATCAATGGACATATGGTAAAAGAACATATGGGAGGATACCTTCCGTTTTCTGTTGAGATTACCTCTTATTTAGAGGAGAAGGAAAATAGTATTCATGTGTATGTTCGTGATGTAACGGATAGCTCTTATCATACAAGGGGTAAACAAAAATTAGAATGTAGTGGTATGTTTTACACACCGCAGAGTGGTATATGGCAGACAGTGTGGATGGAAGTAGTTCCAGCAGTTTATATAAATGATCTTAAGGTGACGCCTTTGTTTGATGACAGCAAAGTGCGAATTCAATGTTTTGTAGTAGGAGATGAAGAACAAGCTAATCTTTATTGTTTCGTGGAAATTTATGATGGTAAAAACATGGTTGCTAAAGAGCTACTAAGGAAAGAAGAAGCTTATTCTAAGGATATCGAAATAAAAAATGTGAAACCTTGGTCTCCTGAAAGTCCACATTTATATACAATTAATATCAGCTTATTACATGATAAGGTTTTAAGTTACGTTGGTATGCGTAAATATTCCATTGGTAAAGATGAGAAAGGTATTACAAGACTATTCTTAAATAATAAACCATATTTTCATAATGGATTATTAGATCAGGGCTATTGGCCAGAAGGTTTATATACAGCACCTACGGATGAAGCACTTCGCTATGATATTATAAAAGCCAAAGAGCTAGGTTTTAATATGCTACGAAAGCATGCTAAAGTTGAACCATTACGCTGGTATTATCATTGTGATAAAATAGGTATGTTAGTGTGGCAGGATATGGTTAATGGTGGCAGTAATTATAACAGTAATTTTGTAACTTACTTTCCAAATGTGCTACCTATTTTAGCTGATTATATAAAGGACAATAACTATCATTTATTTAGTAGAAGGGATAAAGAAGGCAAAGAGGAATATATGCTTGAGCTTAAGGATATGATTTCTTCTTTATATCATTTTACCTCCATCGCTATGTGGGTACCCTTTAATGAAGGTTGGGGACAGTTTGATTCTCTAAAAGTCGTTGATGAAATTAGAAAGTTAGATAAAACACGTACAATTGATCATGCTAGTGGTTGGTTCGACCAAAAAGGTGGAGATGTTAAAAGTCATCATATTTATTTTACTAGATTTCGTTTTACTCCAGAAGATAGAGCTGTAATCTTATCCGAGTTTGGAGGATATGTTTATAGAGTTGATAAACACTTTTATAGCAATAAATCTTATGGATATCGAACCTATAAGACGAAAGGTGATTTAACCACTGCATATAAAAGATTGTATGAGAAAAAAATAATACCCGCAATGAATAAATGTTTAAGTGCATCCGTTTATACTCAACTTACTGATATTGAAGAAGAGATAAATGGCTTATTAACCTATGATCGAAAAGTTCTTAAAATAGATGATAAGGTACTGAAAGAAATAAATAAAAAATTAAGATACAAAACTGAAAGATAAGAAAAAAATAGATATGATTTAGAAAGGAGGAAAATGTGAAAATTCTAATTGACGCAGATGCATCCCCAGTAACCAATATAGCCACACAAGTAGCAGAGAAAGAAGGCTTGCCCTTAGTTTTAGTCTGTGATACTAGTCATATACTCTACAGTGAGTATGGTGAAGTGGTTATAGTTAGCAAAGGTATGGATGCAGCAGATTTTGCTCTTATTAATAGAGTGGATCAAGGGGATATTATTATAACTGGGGATTATGGAGTAGCTGCTATGTCCTTAGCAAAAAAAGCACACCCAATATCACATAATGGGAAGTGGTTTACAAATGATAATATGGATCAGATGTTATTCGAACGACATGTTTCAAAAAGAGCGAGAAGAAGTGAGCAAAGATCTCATGGAAGAGGACCAAAAAAGCGTACGAAAGAAGACGATATTAAGTTTAAGGAATCATTACAGAAGTTAATAACCTTTTTAAGTAAGTAAAATTTGTAGCAATTTCATACCTCTTAAATATAATGGTAAAGACGAAACATAAGGGGTATTTCATTATGATGATTTTAAAATTAATACTGGAATCTATTATACTGGTTACAGCATTGTCACTTGATGCCTTTGTAGCCAGTTTTGCATATGGTACAAATAAAATTAAGATCCCTATTCTTTCCGCACTTATTCTTACTGTTATCTGTAGTTTAACTCTAACCATATCCTTATTTATTGGAGCTTTGATTAGACCTTATCTTCATGAAACGGTAACTCATGTACTATGTTTTATGATTCTTTTTATATTAGGAATTACGAAACTTTTTGATAGTTCCATAAAGGCCTATATTCGTAAAAAGAAAACTCTCAATAAGCAAATTGCTTTTAAAGCGCTTAATTTACACTTTATTCTAAATATTTATGCAGATCCAAAGATAGCTGATAAAGATGATTCAAGAACCCTATCCTTATCTGAGGCAATATCATTAGCATTGGCTTTATCCATTGATGGTCTAGCGGTTGGCTTAGGTGCTGCCCTTGCTAATGTCAATAGCTTGATAATCATTATTACGTCACTTTTTATTGGTATGGTGGCTGTAATGGGTGGAAGTCTCTTGGGTGAGAAGATATCAGAAAAAATAAACTTAGATCTATCCTGGCTTAGTGGACTTTTATTAGTTATCTTAGCAATTATGAAATTATAAGCAATATTTGAATTAAGTTACCAAAACCCTATAATTATTTCTAACTTATTTTGAAATAATTGTAGGGTTTAATTATTCAATTCTTGTTTTCCCAACTAATTGGGAAAATTAATATTATTTGTAGTAATTATAGTCAATACAATCATAATTTAATTAGAATTTACACGATATTAGTTGTAATCAACAAATAATTAGAAACAAGTATTTTTTATTTGGCAATTTACACAAATAAAATATGCACAAAATAGATGTGTAAAATGTATGTAAAGTATACAAAGTGTATTACATGATCGCAAAATATACAATGTATATTATTCAATTTAGCAAATCATGCGTAGATCATATATATGGAAATGGGTATTATAGAACTATAAAAGTTTGTTGTGAACCATAATTATTGACAGTTAGATAGTAACACAGATTGGTTTTACATATGAACCTTTTAACGAAATTTAATTAAAAATTAGGAGGAAGGAATTATGAAAAAAAGATGGGTTGTATTATTATCAAGTCTTATGGTATTTATTCTTTTATTTTCTGCTTGTAGCAAAAAAGATGATACTACCAAAACTAATACGGAGCCAGTGACTACTGAAACACCAACTGCGGCACCAACAGATGTGCCAAGTGCAGAAACTGGTGTAGATGAAACTGTAAAATTTGGGGAAGCTCCAATGTTAGCTGACTTAGTTGCAAAAGGAAATCTACCTGCTGTTGAAGAACGTTTACCTCTAGCAGCAGACGTTATGGTGGAGACGATGGAAAGTATCGGTACATATGGTGGAACATTAAACCGTACGGTATCTGGAGCTGGTAGCAAATCATGGGGAACTGGTAAACCAATTGAAGAAGGATTATTCCGTTTTAAAGTAGATGGTACAGTAGAACCTAACGTAGCAAAAGGTTATGACGTTAATGCTGATGCTACCGTATATACTATTTATTTAAGAGAAGGTATGAAATGGTCAGATGGTGAACCATTTACAGCGGATGACGTTGTATTCTTCTATAATCACATGTGTGTAACAGAAACTTTCGGTAAATCCTTATGGGATTGTTTTAAAGCAACGGATGGAAGTGTTGCAAAAATTGATAAAGTAGATGATTATACTTTTACAGTTACTTTTGAAGTACCTAGAGCAAACTTTATTGAAAATGTAGCAATTAATGCAAAATGGTTATATGCACCAGAACATTATCATAGAGAAATTCTTCCTGAATTTATTGGTCAAGATCAAGCTGAAAAAGTTGCTGTAGAAAGAGGTTTTGCAGATGCAGCTACTATGGGTCAATATACAGGATATTACTTCTGGAATGTTCAAGGTCTTCCTACATTAAATCCATTTATCTTATCTACAGAAGAAGGTAAGGGAGATGTAACAGCATCTTATTTTGAATTTGTACGTAATCCATATTACTGGAAAGTGGACGCAGAAGGAAAACAACTTCCATACATCGATAAAATCGCTTATACTTTAGTATCTTCAGAAGGTGATCAAGAATTATTAAATCTTCTAGATGGAACTTCCGATTTAATGACAGTTGGTATGGAAAATATTGCAACAGTACAAGCAATGGGTACAATTAATATTAATACATGGAATACTTCAAGTTGGAGTGATATGGCTTCTCAATTACAATTAAATCAAACAGTAAATGATTTAAAGAAGAGAGAATTATTCCAACATAAAGATTTCCGCCATGCTCTATCTATCGCAGTTGATAGAGAAGAAGTAGCAGCTCTTTTAACAGAAGGCTGGATTAAAGGGTCACAAGCAGCTCCTCAAGAGGGTGCATTAGGATATAGCGAAGCATGGAAAACAAAATGGACAGAATATGATGTAGCAAAAGCAAAATCTTTATTAGAAGGTCTTGGATTAGTAATGGGATCTGATGGATTCTATGATTTTGCAGACGGAACTGATTTAGTTATTAATATAAAAGGATTTACAGGTTCCGGAGCAAATGAAGCTTATGCAGTTTTAGAAACATACTATAAAGCAGCTGGAATTAATACAACCTTTAGAGATTATGAAAGAGCAACTCTAGATAATGATTTATTAGCAAATGAGTACGAATGTATTCTTGGACCAGTTTCTCCTGCAGCTACAGTAAGTATTATATTAAGACCTGATACCTTAGTACCAGTAAGAAACTTTGCAGCTTGGTATGGTCAAGTAGGTGAATGGTATGCAACTGGTGGAGCATCTGGTGTGGAACCAACTGGTGATTTATTAGAATTATGTAAATTATATGACCAATTAAAAGCAGCTATTAATACGGATGAACAAGTTAAAATAGCAGAAAAAATGCTTAAATTACATGAAGAAAATATCTGGGTAATTGGTTATGTTGGAAGTGCTCCTTGCTATCATGCAGTAAATAATAGAATTAAAAACTTCCCAGCAAATGCTATTTGGAGTGATGAGTTCCGTGATTTAGGTATTGCTCATATTCAAAATTGGTATATTGCAGAATAACTTATAATAATTTTAGATAGTACATTTTATGCGGAAGACGAAGAAATTTGTCTTCCGCAATTAATAAAGAAAGCATGTTCTGTAAATCGGAAGGACAAGGTAAATATATGGCGAAATATATCCTCAAGAGAATTACATTATTTATACCTACGTTAATCCTTATATCTCTGATCATATTCTTTGTAATTCAATTGCCTCCAGGAGATTATGTAGATAGTTTAATATCTGCTAGAACAGCAGAAGGAGAAATATTTACAGCACAAGAAATTGCTCATTGGAGAGATTACTATGGTCTAGACGATCCATGGTACATTCAATATTTTGATTGGATGAAAGGGATTGTTACAAAAGGTGATTTTGGTTATTCTTTTATCTATGGGCAACCAGTTTGGTCAGTTATATCAAGAACGGTAGGAATGACTATCGTATTAACATTAATTATTAACGTATTTCAATATGCAGTATCAATTCCCATTGCAATATATAGCTCGACGCATCAATATTCTATTGGGGATTATATATTTTCAGTTATTGGTTTTGTTGGTCAGGCGGTTCCAAACTTCCTAATAGCAATCATACTTATGTATTGGTCCTTTAAAGTCACTGGAAGCGCAAATTTAGGTCTATATTCAACAGAAATGCTTCAAAATGGTATACATTGGTATAATCTAGGGGCATTTTTAAAACGTTTAATCATTCCTATCATTGTTATCGGTACATCAAGTACTTGTGGTATTATACGTACTATTCGTGCTCAAATGTTAGATGAACAATCAAAGCAATACATATTGGCTGCAAGGTCCAAAGGTGTATCTGAAAAAGTTATAATCTATAAATATTGTTTACGTGCATCCCTAAATCCTGTTGTTTCAGGAATTGGTGGTATGCTATCTCATCTATTTTCAGGTTCAACAGTTACAGCAATGGTATTAAATCTTCAGATTTTAGGTCCAGAACTTTTAAAGGCATTAAAAGCACAGGATATGTATTTAGCAGGTACCATTGTTATGGTTCAAGCATTTTTGGTAGTTGTTGGAACACTATTATCAGATATTTTATTAGCTTGGTTAGACCCAAGAATTCGTTATACTAAGGGGAGGGATTAATGATGGTTTTCAAAAAGAAGAAATTAAATAAAAGTGAATCCTATTATCTTGCTTCCCAATGGACATTAATGGCCAGAAAGCTAAAGAAGCATAAATTAGCACAACTTAGTCTTTGGGTTTTGGGCTTGTTATATTTAGGTGTGATTTTCGCAGGCTTTTTAGCACCATATGGTTTAGAAGATTATGATAAGCTATATCAAAATACAGCGCCTACAAAAGTACGCTTTATCCATGAAGGTGAGTTTGTAGGACCTTTTGTATACTCATTAACAAAATATAATAATCCAGAAACATTTAAAGTTGAAATAACAGAAGATACATCAGAATATTATAAAATTAAGTTCTTTGTAAAAGGTACTGATTACAAAATTCTAGGTATTAAATCAAATATTCATTTATTTGGTACGGATGTAGGTTCTAATGGTGGCACGAATGGTAAAGTAATGCTATTTGGATCAGACCAATTAGGACGTGACATATTTTCAAGAATACTATATGGTAGTCAGATTTCATTAACAATTCCTTTTGCAAGTGCTGCAATAAGCTTTGTATTAGGTATTACCATTGGTAGTATATCAGGTTATTTTGGTGGTGTCATTGATAATATTATACAACGTATTATTGAAGTAATTGGGGCAATTCCAAGTATTCCTTTATGGATGGCTATGTCAGCTGCAATTCCACCAGGATTATCTACAGTTAAGATGTATTTGCTAATTACTATTATTTTATCCTTAATAAACTGGTGTGGTATTGCCAGAGTTGTACGTGGTAAGTTTATGTCATTAAAAAATGAAGATTATGTTATGGCAGCTAGGATCGCTGGTGTAAATGATGCAAAAATTATTGCGAAACATCTTGTTCCAGGATTTTTAAGTTACCTCATCGTTAGCATTACACTAAGTATTCCATCTAGTATTATAGGTGAGACATCCATGAGTTTTCTTGGTCTAGGAATAAGAACTCCTGCAACTAGTTGGGGTGTATTATTGGATGAGACAAAAAATATTGCGAACTTCTCTCAATATCCTTGGAAGATGATACCTCTGATTTTTGTAATTGTTGCAGTTCTTGCATTTAACTTCCTAGGTGATGGTTTAAGAGATGCAGCAGACCCATACAAGTAAGCCAGGAGGGAATATATGAATAACGCTACAACAAATAATAGAAATGAAAATATCATTGAGGTAAAAGACTTCAAAGTTAATATAAAGATGGATGAAGGTATTATTACAGCTGTTCGCGGTGTAAACTTCTCCATAAAAAAAGGTGAAACCCTAGGTTTAGTTGGTGAATCTGGATGTGGTAAGAGTCTTACTAGCAAAGCAATCCTTGGAATTAACGAGAAAAAATGTGTTTCAGAGGGTGAAATTATATTTGATTCCGATGATCATGGACCAATTGATTTATTAAAGCTTGATCCGAAAGGAAAAGATATAAGAAGTATAAGAGGTAAGCAAATATCTATGATATTTCAAGAACCGATGGTATCCTTTTCTCCTATGTATACCATTGGAAATCAAATTAATGAATGCACTAGGTTACATATTACGAAGGACAAAGTGAAATCGAAAGAAATCTCCATGGAGATGATGAAAAAAGTTGGGATAGCAAATGTGGAAAAACGTTATAATCAATTTCCACACGAGTTCTCTGGAGGTATGCTACAACGTGCCCTTATCTCTATGGCACTTGTTTGTAAACCAAAGCTCTTAATCGCTGATGAACCAACCACAGCACTAGATGTTACCATCCAAGCACAGATTCTTGAGCTTATGAAGGATTTACAAAAAGAACTTCAAATGTCTATACTATTTATAACCCATGACTTAGGAACTGTTGCGAAAATGTGTGATCGAGTTGCAGTAATGTATCTTGGAAAAATAGTAGAAACAGCTCCTGTTGATGAAATATATAATAATCCACAACATCCATATACAAAAGGGCTAATTGGTTCTGTACATAAAATTGGTGCTAAGAAGGAAGACCGTTTATTCTCTATTGAAGGTACTGTTCCTCTAGCGATTAACCTAGCTCCAGGATGTGGTTTTTATGAAAGATGTCATGAAAGAATTGAAGGTGTTTGTAATAAGGTAGAACCAGAATTAATAGCTATAGGAAATGAGCATGAAATCAGTTGCTTTGCTTGTAATAAGGAAGCATGTAAAGCAGCTCGAGCTAAAGTAGAAGCAAATCTTTTAGGCAAGGAAGGAGGTAAATAATATGGGAGATGAATATATCTTACAGGTTAAAAATATTCATAAACGATTTACCTCAAAAAATGTTTGTGTGAAAGCTGTTTCTGATGTTAGCTTTAATGTGAAAAAAGGTGAAACAATAGGAATTGTAGGGGAATCGGGATGTGGAAAAACAACGCTTGGACGTTGTATTGTAAGAGGAATTGATGCATCAGAGGGGCAAGTTTTATATAAAGCATTAGATGGAAAAGAATATGATTTCCTTAATATTGATAAAAAAACAAAGAAATCTATAAGGAAAGAAATCCAAATGATATTCCAAGATCCTTACTCATCTCTTGAC
>JAFAEB010000068.1 GCA_023424235.1 Bacillota bacterium | reverse complement strand
TTACCTACCTTTGTAATTCTTGGATCATCGGTAATTTTAAACATATTCCCCTTCATTTCATTTCGATCCATAAGCTTTTTCTTTAGAGCTTCTGCGTCATTACACATAGATCGAAACTTATAGATCTTAAAGGTTCTTCCGTTCTTTCCGATTCTTGTCTGGGAGAAGAACACTGGGCCCTTTGATTCTAATTTGATTGCTGGTGCTAGGAATAAGGTAAGAATTCCTGTAATAATTAGGCCTATAACTCCGCCTACAATATCAATGCACCTTTTAAAAATTACCTGTTTAAATTCAAACATAACGGTAGAGAAAGAGATAACTTGATAGCTTCCTAGATTATTTACCCTCTTCTCCTTTATCTTCATATTGTTATAGATGTTAAGATTAAGGAGTACTACAATACCCATCTTCTCAAACTCAACAATGGTCTCTCTAATATCTAAGTCGTATTCATAAGGAAGATGAATGAATACTTCATCTACCACCCCAAGCTTTACCGCTTCTAATAGATTGTCTCGATTGGCTAGTACCATAAGTCCACGAATCTTTTCACCTACCATATCCCGATCCATAATAGCAATGGATGTTACATAGATATCCCAGTAATATTCACTACGAATATTATCAATAATATCTGCTGCTCGGTCACTTAAGGTCACTAATAATATCTTTCTACTAGAAGAACTTCTCTTATAAGCTACTAACATGATTAGCTTCATATAGCTTCTAGCAACATATGTAATCAGCAAATTTAACACAAAAAATACTAGCAAGAATATTCGCGAATGAGCAACACCACCTTGAGTTAAGAAAAGGTATAACATAAGGATTAAGTACAATTTTGTCTGCTCTTTTACAATTCCTACTAGCTCTTCAAAAAAACCACGTTTAAATATATTGATATAGCATCCACTCGTTTCATAGATTACGATATAGGATAATACAAGAACAAATAATGTATTACCATAAATCTGTGATAGCAAATAGCTTAAATCAAACCCATGACGTATAATCATTGCGAGAAAATATGACAATAGTAAACTTAATAGATCAACACACAAGATAAGTCTACTACTTTTCTCATCCTTCCCCTTCATACTCCATAACTCCCCTCATTATTAAGTTGTTCCCGAACTGTGTAGATACACAGCATAAAATAATTGTTCCCCTTTTTCTTATGTTTTTTAGGTAACTGGGGATTGTAATAGGATTACTGTTACCTTATTAATTCGTCGTTGATGATTAAATATGTATAACTTCTTTTTTCTTCTTCTTTTGATGTTCAGAAGTATCTTTCTTGTTAAATTCATATAACTTGTATTTTTTTGATAATACAATGCATAAAAATAAAGCAAGTAACAATGAAATAATGATAACCATTAGTAGATCATAGTTATTGATTATTCCTTTTATACTTGCTAAATAATTACCAAAGTTAATTAAAACCTTCATAAACAATCCCTCCCTCAAGATAGTTCCAGTTTTGTATAAATGTATATATATTCGCATTAAACTCCCCAGCATAATGTGCACTTTATCAACGATTTCGTAGACTAATACAAGATTATTTATACATTTTCTATAATATTGGACGATATTTTTCTTCTGTGATTATTATAAGGAATGCCCTAAAAAAAGTCAACCACTTAAGACCTTTTTACATATTTTCGTGAATATGTTAGGACTATATACCTATTTTGCTAGTAAGCTTTAGTAATTATTACCTATAGTATACCAGTTTAGTTGATTATACATAATTCTGCATAATATTTCATTTTTCTCCCGCTATAATATGGATATATTTAGGATTATGTGGATATATCTCCTTTAAAACGTAAGAAACTAAATTTACTTTCCAAAAAGTTAAATTTACTTACGCTATTTCACCAAAACTTTTATTATACTTTTGGAAAATCATATTAGTTAATACTGTTTTTACAATATTTCCTATAAAATCATAGTTTTTTGTTAGAATTTGTGAATTAATTTATTGACAATTATTTTAGACTATGATATTTTAAATAGGTATTGTAGGAGGTACATAATATGAAAAGCACAGGAATCGTTAGAAAATTAGACGAACTAGGAAGAATTACACTTCCAATTGAGCTAAGAAGAACTCTTGGCGTTAGTGAAAGAGATCCATTAGAAATTTTTGTTGATGAAGACAGAATCATCTTAAAGAAATATGAACCAACTGATATTTTCAATGGTGCTAAAGATGATTTATATGACTACTGCGGTAAAAAAGTTTCTAAGGAATCTATCTTAGAACTTGCTAAATTAGCAGGTATTATTGAGTAGTATAATAGTTAATAAAGCAGGGTTTGTCCATAATGGTACAAACCCTGCTTTTATAATTCTATATTAATTCATTGTATATATCTCTTTTTGATACTCCACGATCGAGGGCAACTTGCTTCATGGCATCCTTTTTACTAAGCCCTTGTACTAGGTAATGTTCCATATGATCCGTAAGGGACATACTCTTCCACCTATCTCTCTCTTCTTCTATCAGCTCTTCTCTTTTTTTCCCTTCGATTAGAAGAACACATTCCCCTTTTACTTCCCTATCACTATAGTACTCAATTACGCCGGATATGGTATTTTTTAGGGCTGTTTCATGCTTTTTGGTAAGTTCCCTTACCAAAGTCATTTGCCTATCTCCTAGGGCATTTAAAAGCTCATTTAAGGTTTTAAGTAACCTATGAGGTGCTTCATATAAGATTATGGTTCTTGTTTCATTAAGAAGCTCCGAAAGAATTGCTTGTCTCTCCTTCTTATCCGTAGGTAAAAATGCTTCAAATGCAAATCTCCTTGTAGATAGTCCAGATATGGTTAAGGCTGTAATTACTGCACTAGGTCCTGGAAGGGAGGTTACTTCAATTCCTTCCTCATAGCATAGTCTTACCAAATCTTCTCCTGGATCCGATATCCCTGGAGTTCCTGCATCGGTAATTAAAGCAATATTAAGACCTTCCTTTAATTTTTGGATTAAATAGGAACCCTTTTCATATTTATTAAACTCATGATAGCTCGTCATTGCTGTCTTAATATCATAATGATTTAATAACTTAATGCTATGCCTTGTATCCTCCGCTGCAATCAAGTCCACTTCCTGTAAGGTTCTGATAACACGATAGGTTATATCTTCTAGATTACCAATTGGAGTGGCACACAAATATAATTTTCCTGCCATGTTTACCTCTTTCTTGCTGCTACTTTATGTTAATATATTAACAATTCTTCTATTATAATGTAATCTGCCTACTTCTTTAAAATCTTAATTAATATCCATATACCTCATAGATTTCATCCGTATAGACTCCCACTTCTTTATATACAATAAGTGGTGCTTCTATTTGAATTCTTGGCCTTCCGCCCTTACTGCATTCAATTAGAACCATATTAGGCTCCTTATCTATGAATGGATGTACCATCTTTAAACGTTTTGGCTCTAATTTATACTTTGATAAGGTAACCATAATTTCAGCCAATCGAAATGGTCTATGAACTAAGTAAAAGCGTCCCGATGGTTTTAGTACTCTAGCAGCTTCTCTTACGACATCCTCTAAGGTACATAGATGCTCATGTCTTGCAATGGTTTTGGGTAGGTCTTTATTAATAAGTCCATGACTTCCCGTCATATAAGGCGGATTCGAAGTAACCACATCAAAGGAGGCATTACCAAAAAGTTTGGATGCCTCCTTAATATCACCTGTTACAATAGATATTTTTTCATCTAACTTATTAAGTCTTACACTTCTACGTGCCATGTCCGCACTTTCCTCTTGAATCTCTAGTCCGGTAAAATGTCCTCCATCGGTCTTAGCCTCTAATAGAATCGGGATAATTCCTGTTCCACATCCAAGATCTAATACCAATTCATCTTTTTTCACCTTCGCAAATCCAGACAGAAGAACCGCATCCATTCCAAAGCAAAATTTATTGGGATTTTGAATGATTTTGTAGTTATTTCTCTGTAAATCATCGATTCTCTCATCAGCTAACAGAAAATCCTCCATGTACGTATTAACCTCACTCATATTATTCATCATCAAGATGAGATACTTTTGCTTCTTTCATTTCTAACATTTCAAGAGCTCTTAGTTCTTCATCAATTAATATTTTTTCTTTCTTTTTCTTTGGCTTAAATTTAAGTTCGGTGCATTTATACTCACGAACTTCCTTTTCATCACTTTCAAGGGTAACAATTACTTTTACTAATTGTTTCAATACACTAACCGATTGTACTTCCCCTTTTAGGCCATCACTGGTTGTTACAAAATCACCGATGTTCGGCAATTTACTATTAAGCTCTTCATATGCTTCTTCTTCATTCTTAAGGCAACACATTAATCTTCCACATACACCGGAAATCTTAGTTGGATTTAGGGAAAGGTTTTGTTCCTTTGCCATCTTAATGGATACAGGAGCAAAGTCTGATAAATGGGTATGGCAGCATAATGGTCTTCCGCAGATTCCAATTCCACCAACAACCTTAGTCTCATCTCGAACCCCAATTTGTCTAAGCTCAATACGTGTCTTAAATACAGACGCAAGATCCTTAACTAATTCTCTAAAGTCAATTCTTCCATCTGCAGTAAAGTAGAATAATACTTTATTGTTATCAAAGGTATATTCAGAATCAATTAACTTCATCTCAAGTCCATGTTTCTTAATCTTCTCAAGACAAATAGCAAATGCTTCCTTTTCTTTTACCTTATTCTTTGCTTCCACTTCATCGTCTTCGTCAGTAGCAATACGAATTACTGGTTTTAATGGTTGGATGACCTTGCTTTCATGCACGTCTCTTGGTCCAATCACTACCTTACCGTATTCCACCCCTCTTGCAGTTTCCACAATAACATTTTGGCCTTGTTCTATTTCAAATCCTTGTGGATCAAAGAAATATATTTTTCCGGCTCTTCTAAATCTTACACCGATTACATTAATCATGTCCCATCTCCTTTATCGTAAATAGCATTAATTCCATTGCTATCTCAAAATTAACATTGGCTTTTAACCTTGTCTTTGCTTTTTCAATGGCATCTATGATATTCTGAATTCCTTCATAGCTTTTCATAGATGCTTGTTTTGAAATATCAATAACTTCGTTTTTATAAGTTAATAAATTTGGATCCTTCGTTACCTTAAATAACAACACGTCCCGGTACCACAGCATAATAAAGTCTAAATAGTCCTTAATTTTATCCTTATCCTCTGATAGACTCTTAATCTCATCTACTATTTCATAGACCTTCATATCATCAATGTTCTTTAGTAGGTGAAGTGCTGCCTCTTTCATTCTTTGGAATTCTTCTGAGCTTGCATAGGAAATTGCCTTACCTACAATACCATCCGAGAACAAGCAGCTAAGTTCTGCTAAATAATCCGGTATCTTATACTCTAGCATAAGATATTCCTTTATCTTCTCCTTATCTACCTGCTGTAGCTTAAGCGTTACACAACGAGATAAAATCGTTGCTAGTAATACATTAAGGTTACTCGTAAGTAGAATGACTACTGCATAGGCCGGTGGTTCTTCTATGGTTTTTAATAAAGCATTCTGGGCTTGTTCTGTAAGCTTTTCTGCTTCATCAATTATATATATTTTATAAGGGCTACTATATGGCTTAATCTGAATATCATTATTCACTTGAATACGAATATCATCTACACCAATACTTGCCTTTTCATGAGTTACTTTAATAATATCTGGATGATTATTCGATGCTCCTTGCAGACAAGACTTACACACTTTGCATGCATCTCCTAATAAGTCCTTTTTGTGCTCACACTGTAAGGATAGGGCAAAAGCATCGCTAAGCATACTCTTTCCCATTCCATCCTCCCCAGCAAATATATAAGCATGGGATACTTTATCTAAGGTGATTGCTTTTTTCAAATGCTGTATTATGTTTTCATGCCCAATAATATGTTTAAAATCTAGCATAAAAGCACCTCAACTTTCTATGTGAATATATCAAGAAGTAATCCCCTAATTTCATCAATTTTACTTAGGATTAGCAGAGTATCTTTCTCATCCTTAATAAGCTCCTTGGCTAACTCATCAAGATTTTCATCAATTAATTTGACAATACCATATACTCTATGCCTTCCTCTTCTATCAAGGAAGTTCTCCCTGGTAAATTTATGAGAGCGATTTATAATTTCATTCATAAAGCTTTTGATTAGGGTGCGATATTTACGCATATCTCTAACATCCATATGCTTCTTTAAACGCTTTCCTTGGCCAGTTATTTCCTCTAGCATTAGATTTAAGCGATTTTGTAATTCCTGCTCTTCTATATTACTGATTAAGGTAAACTTAAAAGTTCCATCTGCTTCTGGAGTTTTTGTCTTCATTTCAGTCGGTACTATATTTTTTAACTGGTTGACTTTAATGTCCATTATAAATCACCACCTATCATTTGTATTATCGTATAGATAAGATATTATTATCTCCTATTTTTATTGTCGGTTTCTCTAATGTTTTATACTTTTGATTATATCATAAGAAAACTATAATACCTAGAAAAATTTTTCAGATATACCAAGAGTTAATCTATAGGTAAGGCTTCATATCTTCTATGATTTCATTGATACATTCTTTCATAATACGATTATCATAGCGCTTTGTTATATTTAGTTTTAACAAGTTTTCCTCAGAAAAATCAGCCTCATCCGCTAAAAATCTTCTACATAACTCAGAATATTTTGGTATTTCTTGCTTTCGTTCTCTGTTTAGAGCGCGATACAGTCTAAGTCCATCCTCTACTTCGATGTAGATAGGTATTACTGCATCCACTCCATAATAGTTACGAATCTGCTCATATGCTTTTAGGGTTCCGATTAAAAGGTAATTTTTTTTACATAAATCTATTTGCCCATCGTCTACGGTAAAGTAGTTCCATACACCATGCATGGTATTATATGCTCTATGTTCGATTACTTTGTTTTGCTTTATTAATTCATTCAACTTTTCAGTACTTACAAAGAAGTACTCTTGTCCATCCACTTCACCTTTCCTTATAGGTCTTGTGGTATAAGATACCACGGAGGCTAATTGTAGAGATTTAATGGACTTTAACTTTTTAAATATGGTATCTTTCCCTGATGCACTCTTTCCCATTACTATAAATATCTTGGACATCGATTGTATTCCTTTCTGCTAACCTCTAAGAGTATATCATACTGCTTTGTTTTTACTTATTGTACTAGTTTAATACCCTAAATTCAACACTTATCTTTTGAGCTTGGGCCTGTCCACAAAGAAATCGGAATAAAATTAGTTTATCCACATATTTTTAGCTACATTAACAATAGCCTGTTATTATTTTACTAATTTTCCATACTTTCTATTAGTGTTCTTATCATAAAATTTTAAAATCAAGATATACTATTATTCTTCTTAACTTCCTTTTAATATATGGTATAAAAAAAGAGAGCAAAAATCCAAGGAATCTGTCCCCTATCTAGCAGTTTCCTACCATGGATTTTTCCTCTCTTTTTTGCTACTATTTCTTCATACCTGGATTTATAGTTTCATATACATTTTTGCTATTATTTGATTTAGACTTACATTCTATATTCTTAGTACGCTTACATATTTTTCTTTACATTG
>JAFAEB010000056.1 GCA_023424235.1 Bacillota bacterium | reverse complement strand
TGATATTACAGGAGTATCCATATACAATTCGAAAAGTGGCCAGTTTGATTACTATGAAGGTGCAATCTCCAATCATATTATACTAGCAGATGAAATTAATCGTACTTCACCCAAAACACAAGCCAGCCTTCTTGAAGCTATGGAAGAAAAGCAAGTAAGTGTGGATGGAAAAACATATAAGCTACCAGAGCCCTTTATGGTTATAGCCACTCAGAATCCAATAGATTACTTAGGTACCTATAATCTACCAGAAGCTCAATTAGACCGTTTTCTCATGAAGCTATCCATAGGCTATCCTAGTAGCTCGGATGAAATTCGTATGGTAGATTCTTATATCCATGAGAATCCAATTACCTTATTAGAAGCAGTTACCGATGGGAAATCTATAACACTGATACAAGATAGGGTTAAGAATGTTACTGTTCATAAAGATTTAATTCGTTACATAGTAGATATTATTAATGCAACTAGAAATGACGTAAATTTAACCCTCGGAGCTTCTCCAAGAGCAACCCTTGCACTTATTCGGGCGGTTCAGGCGACTGCTTTTATAAAGGGGAGAGATTATGCCATTCCAGACGATATAAAAGCTGTTATTTATCCTGTTATTTTACACCGTATTATTTTATCACCAGAAGCTAGACTGAATAAACTAAGTTCAGAAAAGGTACTGCAAAGAATTATAGGTAAGTTTCAAGTTCCTATATTATAAGAGGGATGGGTAGAATATGTGGCTAAATCGATTACTAGTAGTATTATTAATAGTATTGTCTGGTGTTTTCGCATCGTTTTATGGCGGGAATATTTCATATGCTCTTTTTTATTTATCCATTGTATTGCCAATAATCTCTTTTCTATATACCTTCTATGTTTATATTAGATTTCGATTGTACCAAGAAATAGGTAAGCATGTGGTGATAAAGGGTGAACTGACCCCATATTCTTTTACCATTGGAAATGAGGATGTTATAACCTTTAATCGAATTAAAGTTAATTTCTTATGGGATAAGTCCACAATACTGAATGGAGATTCTGTTAAGGAATATACGATTCTTCCCAATACACAAAAAACCATGGAAACAATGATTCGCTGTAATTATAGAGGAGAGTATTTTGTTGGTGTAAGTTCTGTAGAAATTATGGATTTTTTCTATTTATTTCGCATTACCTATCCAGTTCAAAGCAAACTAAAAGTTACCGTACTACCTAGAATTGTATATTTAGACCACTTATCACTAATCCCCAGTTTGTCTGACTTAAAACGTTCTGCTTATTATTCTATTAAGGATAAGGAGCGAGTTGATATAGAAACAAGACCATATCAAAGAGGAGATAGCAAAAAACTAATTCATTGGAAAGCTTCTGCTAAGAGAGCTGAGCTTTTTTCAAGAAAGTTAGTGTCTGATCCCAAACAAGAAATTGTTATCTTAATGGATCTTAATAGCAACCATATAAATGAGATGGATCGTATGATTTATGAAGACTTTGCAATTGAAAGCACATTAGCAATCGCCCATTATTGCAGTGAACACCATACCCTAGTTCACATTATCTATGAGAATGGCTCCTTAAATCATGTAGCAATAAAAAATCCTAGTGATTTCCTAGTATTTTATAATATGTGTGGAACCCTACTGTTTCATTCTAAAGTACCCTTTGAGAGAATTTTAGATGAAAGCGGGCCACGTTTTATGGATAGTGGATACCTTATCTTAGTAACCTACTCCCTTAAAAATTCTTATCTTTCCATTCTTAGATTACAAGAACAAGGTGCAAAGATCGTAGTCATTTATATATCAGATAAGGAAAAGGAAGAGGAATCCTATATAAAAGGATTACGATTATCACAGATAGCGGTAAGAATTATTACAAGAGAAGACAATATTATGGAGGTTTTAAGCCTATGACAAATCCCATAAAAGATATGTTAACTCAGATATTTATGAAGTTTGATAAAATGATTTTTATGTCAAAAATAATCCCTTTTATGGAGAGTACATTTTTATCCATTGGTATTGTACTGTACCTTGATGATTATTTTGTTCTTATGATACCTGATTTTTGGCTAATCCTAATGTGCTTTGTCATATCCCTTTTACTACTTATCATTAACCTAAATAGTAAAGAAGCATTAACCTATATTGTATTAGTCGGTATCGGTATATTTATCTTGTTTCTGATTCGAATGATGAAGATAGACCTTGACACTCTAATTAAAGACCTATATGCATGGTGGATGACCTATTATGGTGAACCAAAAGATTATCATAAAGGTTTTTCTTATCTTACTAGTTTGTTATTAATATTCGTTGTTTGCAGCATTCTCCATGTATTACATAAGCTAGTATTCACAAGATATGTATTTGCGCTTTCTTTTCCCATTCTTTTGCTTATTGCAAGTATTAATGGAATTGAAATTGAGAAAATATCCATTGGACTTATTCTACTATACACCATTTGGGTGCTTGTAGAAGTACTAGGTAGAATCTATTTAAAAGATATTACAAAAGAGGCCAATCGACTTGCCACCCTATATCTTGCCCCAGTTTATGCTACTATGATATTTTTTGTAATTTTACTTCCCTCAAAAGCGGAACCCATTCAGTGGAGTGGTGTGAAAAATATTATATACTTAATAGATGAACAAGGGATAAAGGTTAATAACTATGTTCGGTATAATTTATATCCTGATAAGA
>JAFAEB010000452.1 GCA_023424235.1 Bacillota bacterium | reverse complement strand
CGGATAATTCATAATACCTTGATAGGTTAACTCACTCTTATCTTTCTTATTCATGTAATCATTATAATCATCAAATAAATCATCATAGGCATCTTTTATTAAATCATAATGAAAGCATTGTGGTGTTTGTATATTCCATACCAGACTACGGTCTAATGTTTCTTTAATTGTTCCATTAGGTGAAATCACTCTTAAAGTGTCTTTTGTAGGAACCCCTACAATAGCTGCTTTATATTTTTTTACATCCGATATGCATTTATTAATTAAGTCAACAGTTATAAAAGGTCTTGCTCCGTCATGTATTAAAACATATTCACAATTAGTTGTTGCACTAAGTCCTCTATAGACAGAATCATAACGTTCTCTACCACCTATAATAATAGTTTTAACCTTCTTAAGCTTGTATTTATTAACAATTTCAGTATTGCAGTATTCCATATCATCTTCACCAACTACAAGAACTACTTCATCAACTTCACTCTCTTCAAACGCCTGCAAAGTATAATATAGTATCGGGTGATTCTTTAATAATAAATACTGTTTTTTTGTAGATGTACCCATTCTTTTACCACTACCAGCAGCAAGAACTATGGCTACAACACTATCTTTGTTATATTTTACCATATGTGTATTATCCTCATTATAGTATTATATCATTTTATTCTTCACTATCTTCTTATCACAGTATAAAACAACTATGTGTCACTCAATATGGCTCTATATTATCTTTGTCCAATTTTCAAATTTGGAACCGCATTTAATTCCAATCCATGTCTAGTGCCATTTAAATATTCATAATAAGCTGCTGCTCCTATCATAGCTGCATTATCAGTACAATAAATCGGAGTTGGATAGAATAAACGAATACCATTTTTCTTACAAGCAAGCTCCATTCCTTCTCTTAAATGACTATTCGAAGCTACACCACCTGCTAGTGCAACCTTATTTATTTTGTAATCTTTTGCAGCTAAAATTGTTTTCGATACCAGGGAATCAACCACTGCTTCTTGAAAGGATGCTGCAATATCAGCTTCTACTATAGACTCTTCTTTCATATTACATGAGTTAATATAATTTAATACCGCTGATTTTAATCCACTAAAGCTAAAGTCATATGGTGCTCCTTCAATATTAGCTCTTGGAAAATGTATTGCATCCTTATTACCTTCTTTTGATAGCTTATCAATTTTAGGCCCTCCAGGATAGCCTAATCCAATCGCACGAGCAACTTTATCAAATGCTTCTCCTGCTGCATCATCTCTTGTTTTACCTATTATTTCATACTCTCCATAATCTTTAACAATAACTAAATGAGTATGTCCACCTGAAACAATAAGGCAAAGAAACGGTGGTTCTAACTCTTCATGTACAATAAAATTAGCTGAGACATGACCTTCGATATGATGTACTCCTATTAGAGGTTTCTTTGTTGCATAGCTAATTGCTTTTGCTTCTGCTACACCCACTAATAATGCACCAACTAATCCAGGTCCATATGTTACAGCAATAGCATCAATATCATCTAAGGTAACATTAGCTTCTATTAATGATTCATCAATAACTTGATTTATTTTTTCAATATGCTTTCTTGAAGCGATTTCTGGAACTACACCTCCATATAATGTATGAAGTGCAATTTGAGATGAAATTATATTCGAAAGCACAGTTCTTCCGTTTTTTACAACAGCTGCTGCTGTTTCATCACAAGAAGTTTCAATTGCTAAAATTAATATATCTTTATCTATTCCCATCCTACTACCTTTCTTATCTTACTTCTGTATAACGAAATCTATTTAATAACTACTATTTTACCTTACTAGTCAAATCTACCTCTTCTGTGATTTCCCATCCGAGTACCTTATAATTCCCATCCGAGTCTTTTCGCACTAAAAATTTTTCAAATAACTTAGTGTAATCGGAATTTTCTTTCAATGTATAAGAGGCTATAACAGAAGCATATTCCACCTTATCTTTCGTCCAAAATAATATATTATCTGTATTTTGAACCACATAATTTACCATGGAACGATTTGCTTTCCTATAAGTAGTGATCTCTGTCTTTAATTCTAATAAATATTCATCCAGTGGATTATGAACTAATAACTCTTCATCGAATAGTAATCTTATTTTATTTGCTAACTGATCAATCTCTTCATCATCTAACTTTTCATTAAACATCGCTTTCGCATAGCGACTATATAACTTAATCAATTCTCTCGGAGTGTTAGGATAACTATTTTCGATGTCATAGCTAAGTAACTTATCTAATTCAGTTTTCACACTGTCTTTTCGATTAATAATAGGTGTTGTCCTTGTTTGAATATAAAAATAGGACAAAACAAGAATAAGAAGTATTGTGGTCATTATAAGGATAATTCTTAATGTACTCGATTTCTTTTTCATTGACATCCCCCACTTTCGCTGTTGGTAAAGCTATACAAACTTAAAGCTAGCCATTAAATTATTCGTTAGGATCAAACTCTAACGTAATACTCTTCCCGTCTTTTCCTGCTTTAGCATTACTAAAAATTGCTCTCGTGTCTTCCATATACTCTTCAGGTCTAATTAAGGATGGACTATAATGAGTTAGCCATAACTCTTTAACCTCTGCAGCTTTAGCTAACCTTGCTGCATCATAGAAAGTCATATGTTTATGTTCCATAGCTTTATCGTCTTTGTCTTTTTCACCATACATTCCTTCGCATATAAATAAATCTGCTTCCTTCGCATATTCAGATATTGAAGAAATAGGTCTTGAATCAGTGCAATAGGTTACTTTAATTCCCTTACGTGGAGGACCTAGCACCATATCAGGTGTATAAACCTTATCACCATCCACAACTTCAGTTCCCTTTTGCAAGCGATTCCAGAATTCCTTTGGAATTTGATTCGCATTTGCCATTTCTACATAGAAGCGTCCACCTCGTTCTATTTTCACATTATAACCATAACATGGTACATTATGACTAACCTTAAATGCTTCAATAACATATCCATTTAAGCGTATTTCCATATTTGGAGTGTTAAGCTCTATAAATTTTAGTTCAAATGGTAACTCAGGTGCGATTACTCGTAATGAATTCACAACTTTTTCCAAACCTTTTGGTCCAATCATGGTAACAGGTTCTTTTCTATCCGCATTGCCCATAGATAATAATAATCCTGGTAGACCACTTATATGATCTCCGTGATAATGGGTAAAGCAAATAATATCAATGGGATGGAAACTCCAACCCTTCTCTTTTATTGCTATTTGTGTTCCTTCTCCACAATCTATTAATAAACTAGAACCATTATATCTGGTCATTAAGGCTGTCAACCACCTATTAGGCAGTGGCATCATCCCGCTTGTACCAAGTAAACAAACATCTAACATGTAATTTCCTCACTTACTATTCTGTCTTTGATTTAAGCATTGACAAAAAAATTCTTATTAACAATATTATCATAACATATTTTTTTATTCAATACTAGAATAGCCTCAGACTACTCTAGGTCTTTTCCTATCTTTTAAATCAAAAAAACTATTGAGCGCTCTACGATATAGCACTCAATAGTTTTTTTATCAAACTTATATAACTATAAGACTTCCTTTTTCTTTAATACATTTATCGGAATCTTGAACGTTGAAATAAACGAATCATAACACTCTTCACATATATTAAATTGATGAACCTCTAAATCATATTTTGAGAAGTATCCCCACTCTTTTGTGGCTTCGAACATATCTGCTTTTAATACACCTTTTTCAATGGTGGTAACTTTACCACAAACATTGCAGCTTATTAAATTGTAGCTTGGAGCTTTCTTTCTGTTCTTATCCATACCATTTCCTCCTACCTAGCTTGACCATATCTATCTTCATTATAACTGCTACCTCGGAATAATTACAGTGGGAATTAATGTATCCTACTTTTATAGTAGGTATTTCTGAATTTATAGGTGATTCATAACCATCGTCTAGCAATATAACCACATAATTAGCCCATCTTCAACTGGATCCTCGTAGAAATTCTTTCGAACTCCAGCATCAATAAATCCAAGGTTTTTATATAGATTGATAGCAGCCACATTACCAATACGAACCTCTAGAGTAAATGCCACTAACCCCTTCTCTTTACCTAGTTCTAATAACTTATTAAGCATTTTTTTACCAATACCCTTACCCCGGTAATTCTCTTTTACCGCAACATTAGTAATGTGACCTTCATCCATTATGCCCCATAAACCACAATAGGCCACAATCTCATCACCATCTTTTGCCACTAAATATAGATTTTTATTATCATGAATCGAATCCAGAAAGCTCTTCATGCTCCATGGTTTTGAAAATATCATATTTTCTATTTCACAAACCGTTGATACATCCTCTGAATTCATTTTAACAATTTCCATAACATAACCTTTCTCTGGTAAGTAGTTATTCTTTTCTATTCTTTTCTGCCATTTCACGTTCAGCCTGGGAAGCCCTTAAATAAATCGGTTCAAACTCATTAGCACTTACCGTAATGCCTTTTTCTAAATACTTAAGTCCAAGAGCACCTACTGCTCCTGCCCTTTGTTTCGATAAATGAACAGGTGCAAATTGATAAGGTACATGTAACAGCTCCTTTAATATATCCTTATATACTGGAACTCCATCCCCTAAAAATATTACACTTTTATTTAACTTATTAATCTCATTCGCTATTTCGTTTATTTCGACAGCCATTTGTGATTGAACGGTATAAAATTCATCATCAACAAATTTATATATACCTGTATATACTTGATTTCTTCTAGCATCCATAATAGGACATATTAAACCATCCGTTTTAAATAAATTAAATGCAATTGCATCTAAAGTTGGAATATTAATTAGCGGTTTTTTAAGAACCAATCCTAATCCCTTTGCAGTAGATGCACCAATTCTTAGGCCTGTAAATGAACCTGGTCCCGAAGAAATCGCAATTGCATCTATTTCATTTATATCAATTTCTAATCTTTTCATTATTTCATCCACCATTGGCATCAATGTAATGGAGTGGGTTTTTTTATAATTAAATGTATACTCTGCAATTACATCATCTTGTGTTACGACAGCAACTGATGCCACTAAACCTGAACTATCAATGGCTAATACTTTCATTTTAAACTCCTATCTATTATTCCACTTATCTCGTTGAATTTGAATTATATTAATTTTATATTTATATACATTAGTAACAATTGCACTTTTACTGTTATAAGTTAAATAAATAATCAATTCATTTCTTCAATCGTTATCTTTCTATAGTCAAAACCTTTATCCAAATCTTTTTCAATGGTAATCACTTTACGCTTTTGCGGCAATAACTCTGTGATTAAATTTGACCATTCAACTAGGCATACTCCTTCACCATCAAAGTATTCTTCATAGCCTATTTCATACATTTCTTCTATATCTTCTATACGATATACATCAAAATGATAAAACGGAAGCCTACCATCATCATATACTTGTACAATTGTAAAGGTTGGGCTATTAACTGATTCCAATATCCCGAGTCCTTTTGCAAATCCTTGGGTAAATACTGTTTTCCCAGTTCCTAAATCTCCTAGCAAACAATAAACCTCTCCCTTAGCTGCTTCTTGTCCTAATTTCATACCAAGCTGGTATGTATCTTTGGCTTTGTAACTTTCTATTATCATAATAGTCTATCCCTCTTTACAATTCGAATTAATTTTCCTTTAAGCAATTATAACAGATTGATAGTAAAAAACAAGTATTTCTAAATGGATGCACAATGTAATAAAACCCTATTAATGAATCGCATTCAAAAATATGATTAAAAAAAGAAAATGTACCCTTTAAGTACATTTTCTTTTTACTATCACATAACTAATTTTATATTTTACTTTGATTTTATTGATTTTATTTCTTTTATATTTTTATTTCTTTTATATTTTTATTTCTAATATATTTTTCTTTCTTTTATATTTTTATTTCTACCTGAATTATTCACGCTGACATAGTCAACGTCATGTAACTCCTTATTGTTATTGTGTTTTGCAC
>JAFAEB010000448.1 GCA_023424235.1 Bacillota bacterium | reverse complement strand
TTGAGTCTGCTGCGTCTGCCATTCCGCCACATCCGCATGATCTAGCGAAGATTATTCTACCATATGAATTAAATTAAATCAAGAAAAAAATATTAAATATGAAAAATATATGAAAATAACATAGGAGAAATAATTGATACATGAATCGTATTTAAAGAAAAATGAATACTTCCTAATAGAAAACGAAAAGATTAGTTGAAACATTTAGGTAAAAAGGGTAAAATAATATATTAACGGATAGAATAATACAAATCATGCATTAATAGTAGTACCTAAAGATAGGGTAACATAATTTGTACGGGAGGTTTCACATGAATTGTATAGATGTACAAAGGCTTATTATGCCCTTTATAAATGGTAAATTAAATAATGAGGAATTAGAGGAATTTATTAATCATATAAACACTTGTCCAAATTGCATGGAGGAATTAGAAGTTTATTATGCATTAATAGCTGGTATGAAGCAATTAGATGAAGATGAAGAATTATCTAATGATTTTCATAAGGACTTAATTATTTTAATTAAAGAATCCGAGGATAGAATTTTACACAGCAAAATGCTACATATAAGAAAACGTCTTGTCTTATTAATTTTAATTAGTATTGTCGCAGTTATATCTAGTTTTCGAATTGGAGAGTTTGTTGTTGAAGAATTTAATAAGGTCAAAGTAAGCAATTACCTAGTTTGTGACATATTCTTATTACACAATCCATTATTTATGAAGGAGGATATTAAACCTGTTTTAATGGATCCATTACCTAAGAAAATTTATAGTGATCTATATGGCATCTTTGAATATTTATATGAACATGATAAAGTTGCAGCAAGAAATATGGTTATAAAATTAAGTGATGTATCTTGGGGTGATAAGGGAATACCTTATGTTTTTGGTATTCGTGGAAATACTAGAACAACAATAGATTTGCTACACTAAATTTATATGGTGTGGATTTATAATCCTACCAGATTGGAGTTAACTATGAGTGAAAAAATATTATTAATTGATGGGCATAGTATTTTAAATCGAGCATTTTATGCATTGCCTGTACTTACCAATTCAGAAGGCACGCCAACCAATGCAGTACTTGGTTTTTTAAATATTATGTTTAAGATATTAGATGAAGAAAAGCCCAACTATTTAGCGGTTGCTTTTGATGTGCATCAAAAAACATTTCGCCATGATATGTTTGTTGAGTATAAGGGTACAAGAAAATCTATGCCAGATGAATTACGAGCACAGGTACCTATAATGAAAGAAGTATTACAAGCTATGGGAGTTACAATTCTAGAAAAACCAGGTTTTGAAGCTGATGATGTTCTAGGAACCATTGCGAAAGGAGCAGAGAAAGAGGGGATAAGTGCCTCAATTTTATCTGGAGATAGAGATTTACTTCAATTAGCGACGGACAAGATTAAAATACGTATACCAAAGACCAAAAAGGGTGGTACAGAAATTGAGGATTATAATACCGCAGATGTTATAGAAAAATACGGAGTAACTCCTACCCAATTTATTGATCTAAAGGGTCTAATGGGAGATGCATCGGATAATATACCTGGTGTACCAGGAATAGGTGAAAAAACAGCGACAAAAATCATTACTAGCTTTGATACAATTGAGAATGCATATGAACATGTAGAAGAAGTTACACCTAATAAAGCAAAAGAATCATTAAAAAGTAACTATGAGCTAGCTGTTTTAAGTAAAACTTTAGCAACCATTAAGACAGATTGTGAAATCGATTTTATAATGACGGATGCAAAAGTAGGTAATCTATATAATGAAAATGCATATACCTATTTTAAAAAATTAGAGTTAAAAAGTTTATTAACAAGATTTCAAATGGATATGGTATCAAATGAAGCAGTAGAAGATTTATTTACTGTAATTGATAATTTAGAGGAAGCAGAAAAAATTTTTCAATTACCATTATCAAAAGCTAACAAGAATAGTAGTAAGGTAATTGGTTTAAGGTATATTATAGAAAATGATACAGTGTATGGTTTATCCATTTGTTTTGATGAAAAACATATTTATTATATTAAGAATATACCATTTATAACCTTAGAGTATTTAAATAGCAAAATATATGAATTTATAAAAGCAGGTATTACAATTACTAGCTTTGATTTAAAGAGCCAATTAAAATACTTATCCTTAGAAAGCTTTCATGATAAGAAGGATTATAGCTATGAAAGTATGTTTTTTGACGAGGTAATTGCGGGATATGTGTTAAATCCTCTAAAAGATACCTATGAATATGATGATATCGCAAGAGATTATATAAATCTAACAATCCCTTCTAGAGCGGATTTATTTGGTAAGACTAGCTTAGAAGCTAACATGGAATCAAAAGAAAAAGAGTTTATATTGTATTGCTGCTATCAAGGATATATTGCATATAATGCTTATCCTAAATTAAAAGAGGAAATAAAAGAAAACAACATGGAAGAATTATTCTATGATATAGAAATGCCTCTTGTGTTTACTCTATATGATATGGAGCAACGTGGTATTGGTATACATCCAATGGAATTAAAAGCCTATGGAGATAAATTAGCTATTAGTATTAAGGAATTAGAAACAAATATATATGCCCTTGTAGGAGAAGAATTTAATATTAACTCACCGAAGCAATTAGGTGTTATTTTATTTGAAAAATTACGCTTACCATTTGGTAAAAAAACAAAAACAGGTTATTCTACTTCAGCAGATATACTAGATAAGCTAACCAATGAGCATCCTGTTGTAAGTATGATTCTTGAATACAGACAAATTACGAAACTTAAATCTACTTATGCGGATGGTCTAGCAGTCTATATTGGTGAGGATGAACGTATACATGGTAAATTCCATCAAACAATTGCTGCGACAGGAAGGATAAGTAGTACAGAACCAAACCTTCAAAATATACCAATTCGAATGGAATTAGGTAGAGAGATACGTAAGGTATTTATACCAAAGAAAGACTATATCTATGTAGATGCAGACTATTCACAAATCGAGCTAAGGGTTTTAGCACATATGTCAGGGGATGAAAGATTAATTGCTGCCTATAAAGAAGATGAGGATATTCATAGAATCACTGCATCTGAGGTATTCCATACTCCCCTTAATGAGGTAACTCCTCTACAAAGAAGTAATGCTAAGGCAGTTAATTTTGGTATTGTGTATGGTATTAGTTCCTTTGGTTTAGGACAAGATTTAAATATATCCAATAAAGAAGCTCAAATGTATATCACTAAGTATTTTGAAACCTATCCTAAAGTTAAGGAGTTCTTAGATTCTCTTATAAAGCTTGGTAAAGAAAATGGTTATGTTACAACTCTGTTTGGTAGAAAAAGGCCAGTACCAGAACTTAGCTCCTCTAACTTTATGCAACGCTCCTTTGGTGAACGAATTGCCATGAACTCACCAATACAAGGTACAGCAGCTGATATCATAAAGATAGCTATGAACCGTGTAAATAGACGTTTAAAAGAGTTGAATTTACGTTCTTCTTTAATATTACAGGTACACGATGAGTTATTGATTGAAGCTCATATTGAAGAACTAGAAGAGGTTAAAACCATACTAAAAGAAGAAATGCATGGTGCAGCAGAACTTAAGGTTCCATTAGAAGTTGATGTTAACACTGGAATTAACTGGTACGAGGCAAAATAGATATTCAATAATTTAAGTATGGAAGGTTATTTGAATGAAAGTCATTGGTATTACAGGTGGAATAGGAAGTGGAAAATCCACTATTTCCCGCATATTGGAAGAAAATTTTGGTGCATATATTATTGATACGGATTCCATTGCTCATAAGCTTATGAGCAATGGATATATTTCCTACAAGCTTATACTTGAATACTTTGGTGATGAAATACTAAAGGAAGACAAGGAAATCGATCGTGGGAAGCTTGGTAGGCTAGTATATGGGGAAAAAGAAAAGCTTATTAAGTTAAATTCTTTTACCCATCCTTATGTAATGGATTATGTAAAAGAATTAATAGAAGAGCATAAAGATAGGCATCCAATCATAGGAGTGGAGACAGCACTACCGATTGAAGCAGAACTTTCATCTTTTTGTGATGAAATATGGTTTGTTTTTGCCCCAATGGACCTAAGAAGCAAACGTTTAATGGAATCAAGGGGTTATTCACAAGAAAAAATTGAAATGATATTATCAAAACAGCTAAAAGATGAAGAGTATGAAAAAATTTGTACACACATCATTCGAAATGATGGCAATTTGGAAAAAATATTCGACGAAATACAAGTTATTGTAGAGAAAAATGACTAATTATAGTATAATATGACTATAAATAGCGTTAATTATAAGTTTGGGGGATTTCCAATGGAACATGTAAGATATCCTGAGCATTTAGTTTTTAGATTAGATATTGGTACTAGAAGTATTGTTGGTACAGTAGGATACAAAGAGAATTCAGGAAACTTTGTTGTAGTTGCTCAATGTATTAAAATGCATGAAACAAGAGCCATGGTGGATGGGCAAATACATGATATTATAAAAGTATCGGATACCATTAAAAGTGTAAAAAACGAATTAGAACAGCAAATCGGAAAGACATTAACTGATGTATCAATTGCAGCAGCAGGTAGAGTCTTAAAGACGGTATCGGTTAGAGTTGATCATGAATTTAATAGTGAGACGATTATTAATGAAGAACATATCTATTCCCTTGACTTAGCAGGTGTTGAAAAAGCATATGAAACCCTAAGAGAAGAATTAAAAGAAGAAAAAATTAACTTCTATTGTGTTGGTTATTCTGTTATTCGATACTACCTAAATGGTTATTCCATATTAAAATTAGAAGGGCATAAAGGAAGTAAAGTGTCAGCAGAAATACTTGCCACCTTTTTACCTGATGAGGTAATTGATGGTCTATATGCAGCGGTCGAACGAGCAAATCTGTATGTAACCAATTTAACACTTGAACCGATTGCAGCAATTAATGTAGCCATACCGGAAAAATTCAGGTTACTTAATATAGCATTAGTTGATGTAGGAGCAGGTACTTCTGACCTTTCGATTACAAAGGATGGGAGTATTGCGGCATATGGTATGATTCCTTTTGCAGGAGATGAAATTACAGAAACTATCGTACAAAAATATTTAGTAGAATTTAATGTAGCTGAAGCTATGAAAGTATCTGCTATTAAGAAAAAGAAGATTACATATAAAGATATAATGGGTATTAGCCATAAAGTTGATAGCTCTGAACTAATTGATGCAGTATCTGACACAGTTGAGAAAATAACTAGCTCCATCGCTAGTAAAATACTTGAATTAAATGGTGGTAAATCCGTTAGTGCGGTATTTATTGTAGGTGGTGGTGGAAAGGTTCCCGGTTTTGTTACTAGTTTAGCAAAAGCTTTAGAGCTACCAGCAGAAAGAGTTGCACTAAGAGGGGCGGAAGTATTAGGTGAAGTCACCTTTCTTCAAGAGAATATAAAGAAGGATCCATTACTCGTAACTCCTATTGGTATTTGCCTAAACTACTATGATAAGACAAATAACTTTATATTTGTAACTGTGAATAAAGAAAGAGTAAAACTCTATGATAACAATAAATTAACCATAGTTGATGCTGCGATTCAAGTAGGTTTTCCTAATGAAAAATTATTTCCTAGGAGAGGTAAGCCAATACATTATACTTTAAACGGAACAAAACGTATGGTAAAAGGTGAATTAGGAGAAGCAGCAGTTGTTAAATTAAATGGAGAAGTAGTAGGTTTAACCACCGGAATTAAAAAGAATGATATTATAGAAATTATAGAATCTA
>JAFAEB010000429.1 GCA_023424235.1 Bacillota bacterium | reverse complement strand
ATACAGGATAGCTCCAAATGCTGTAACTAGGGATAGGGATAAATTATTAATAAAGTTAACCGTTGGGCCAACAATACTTCCGTAGAAATCTGCATTATAGTATGCCTCTACTGCTTCATCATTGGTTACATCAAACATATCAATCACTACTTTTTCTCTTTCATAAGCTTTGATCGTTTTTTGTCCTGTTACCATTTCTTCAACAAAACCATTTAATTCCCCTAGTTTAGCAGAACGTTTACGAAACAGAGGTCTAACTTTACCAGACATGTATTTTGTGTAAAAAATTGATAGAGGTATGGTAATTAACATTACAAGTACTAGACTTGGTGATATTAATACCATCATAATAAAGGAACCAATAACCGTTATAATACTTGCACATATTTGAACCACATCTGTTGAAAGAGAGGTACTTATTACATCAATGTCATATGAAATACGACTAATAATATCGCCTGATTGGTGTGTATCATAATAACCTACCGGTAGGGACAATAATTTTGCAAATAAATCTTCTCTTAATTTTCTTGTTATTTTCTGACTTATATGTATCATTAAAACAGCCAACATATATGAAAAGATAGAAGATATTAAGTAAAACACGATCATCCACCCTGCAAAATAGAACACAGTCTGAAAATCAACCCTACCTTTACCAGGTTCTATTGCATCAACTGCATAACCTGATAACATAGGTCCAACGAGTGCTAAAATATTACTCGTAATGGTAAGTAAAACAGCTATCACCAAGAGCCATTTTGCTTCTTTTAAATACTTACTTAGTCTAATGATAACTTGTTTTGCATTTTGAGGTTTTTCCTTTATAGCCAATTTATTATTTTGTTGTTTCATGCTCCGTCCCACCTCCTATGCATTGCCCATTTGTGATTGAAATATTTCTTTATAAACATCACAAGTAGCCTTTAAATGATTATGGTCGCCATAGCCAATTACTTCACCATCTTCAAGAACAAGAATATGGTCCATATTCATAATAGAACTAATTCTTTGTGCCACCATAACAATGGTAGTATCTTTATAATGTGTATCAATTGCTTTTCTAAGAAGAGCATCGGTTTTATAGTCAAGGGCACTAGAAGAGTCATCTAAGATTAGTATTTCAGGATTTCCTGCTAAAGCTCTTGATAATAATAAACGCTGCTTTTGCCCTCCACTGATATTTGTTCCACCACTAGCAATGGTATAATCATATCGTTTACCCTTCTCTTCAAAATCCTCATGTAATGAGCTAGTTTCCTCTGCATTAACTCCTAAATTATCAATAAATTCACTAGCTTGAGCATGTATAGAACCTGCGACTACATCCTCCATTAAAAGATTTCGATAAAGATCAATATTCGTTTTAACAGTCCCTTTGAATATAGCATCATTTTGGAAAACTACACCAAATCTTTTTCTTAAACTTTGTAAATCGTAGGTGCGAATATCCTTTCCATCAATATAAATAGAACCATCATTTACATCATAATATCGCATAAGTAAATTAACTATGGTCGTTTTACCAGAACCTGTGGAACCAATAATTCCTAAGGATTCGCCCTTCTTTAGTTTAAAGTTAATGTTTTTAATACAACTCTTTTCCTCAATATTATCATGATTCTCAACATTATAACCAAAAGTCACCTTATCAAATTCGATGAAATAGTCATTACCATTCTCTTTATCTGGAAATACCTTTTTATCAAATAACTTAAGGTCCATTGGTGCATTTAGTACATCAGCAATACGGACAGAAGAGGCACTAGCTTTTGATAAATTCACAAAAATTCGAGTTAGCATAAGCATAGCATTTAAAATCATTGTAAAATAAGATAGAAATGCTACAATTTTACCTACTTCAGAAGCACCACTATTCACTCGATAAGCACCTACTACAACAACTAGTGTAAGACCGATATTTAGTAATAAATTCATAGTAGGGTTAATCGCTGCCATAATAGAGCCAGCTTTAATTTCTTTTTGAATTACTCCATCCACATCTCTACTAAATCTTTGCTTTTCATAATCGGATTTCGACAATGCTTTTACTACTCGAATTCCACTAATATTTTCACGTACTGTACGTATCATACTATCTAGAGCTGTCTGCCCCTCCATATAAATTGGAATCCCTTTTTTTGAAACAATATAAACTACAAAACCCAAAATTGGTAATATTGCGATGAGGACTAATGTAAGAACTGGTTCTAGTGTTGCTGTAATGATAATTCCACCAATAAGGATAATTGGAGCACGTACTCCAAGTCTTTGCATCATTCCTACCATTTGATGAATGTTATATGTATCAGAAGTCATTCTTGAAACTAAAGATGGAATCGTAAATTGATCCACTTGTTTCCCAGATAACTGTAGAATTTTCCAATATAGATCATGTCTTAAACTTCTTACTGTATTTCCTGCAACACGAGAAGCCATTTGATTTGCTTTTATGTTAAACTCTCTAGCACCAACTGATAGGGCTAACATAACACCTCCCCATAATACAATTAGCTTAACACTTCCTAAAGGTATAACATCATCAATAATATAGGCTAATACCCATGGTAATCCAAGATCCATAAATGTACCCAATATTTTAATAATAAAACCTAAAATCATTCTATTACGATATGGTTCTAGATACTTTAGTATGGTTTTCATTTAACTACCTGACCTTTCTACACTTATTAATCGCGGAATTTGAGAAAGAATATTTCTGTTCCTATTCACTTCCTCAATTAATTCTCGTGAAAAGAATCCGCTAGGATTTTATCCCCTGCGGACTCTACTATAATTTTATACAGCATAAAATATATTTTAGATATACACATATTATTTTACTATATGTATCTAACATGTATTACTATAATAACGCACTATAAAAAATAATTCAACCTTTAATCAAAAAATTACACTAATTTCTGTAAATAATCACATCATTATAAGTAAAATTACATGTGTTTTGCGTTCTGTATCTAGAAAGATTTTTCACTTAAAACCAATCGATATCACTTACAAACCTATCTTTAAAGCTTATCTTTGAATCTTATCTTTGAATCTTATCTTTGGCTATCTTTGAAGCCAATCATTGAAACCAATCTATAAAACCTATCTTTGAATCCCATCTTTCATAGCTTTAGCATATTGGTAAACCACTTCCTCACTATTACTTCCATATGTTTCTATAAGCTTTACAATTGCGCTTCCAACAATCACACCATCCGCTATACTAGAAAAATACTTACCTTGTTCAAGGGTAGAGATACCAAATCCAATTGCAATGGGTAAGTTACTTACCTTACGGATTTCTAATATCATTTCTAAAAGATCTGTCTTTATTTCCTCCCTAACCCCAGTTACCCCAAGGGAAGATACTAAATATATAAATCCTTTCGCATCATTTAACAGCATTTTTATTCGTTCTTTGGAAGTTGGTGCAATTAAGGTTATAAT
>JAFAEB010000159.1 GCA_023424235.1 Bacillota bacterium | reverse complement strand
GATGCAGATGGAACAAAAGAAGGCTATGATCTTGAATTAACTAGGTGCATTTCAGAAAATGTTTCAATTCCAGTAATTGCTTCTGGTGGTGCTGGAAAAAAGGAACACTTCTATGATGCATTTACTTTAGGAAAAGCAGATGCCGTTTTAGCAGCCTCCTTATTTCATTTTAAAGAATTAGAAATTATGGAACTAAAAGAATATTTAAATGATAGGGGTATTAGTGTTAGAATGTAACTTCAAAGTGGAATGTTACATAGAAATTATTAATAGTAATTATTAAATTTGAGTATCTAAACTAAAGTGAACTTTGCAAGCTTGTAAATTACATGCTTATAAATTAGCATACTTGCTTGTAATTAGCTTTATTTTATTAGAATAGAAATATCATCTTTAGGAAGTAATTTACAGGAGTAGTTGTGCAGTTATGATTAAAATGGATAATGATTGGCAAAGTATCTTAGAAAATGAATTTAATAAGGAGTATTATAATGAATTAAATAAATATATCATTAAGGAATACGATAATCATGTAGTTTTTCCTAAATGGGATGATCTTTTTACTGCATTTAATCTTACTCCATACAATAAAGTAAAAGTAGTTATTTTGGGACAGGATCCTTATCATAATGAAGGACAATCTCACGGTTTATGCTTCTCAGTAAAACCACATGTGGCAATACCACCTTCTCTAGTTAATATCTATAAAGAATTATCTGAGGATTGTGGCTGTTATATTCCAAATAATGGATACTTGGAAAAATGGGCAAGGCAAGGAGTACTTTTATTAAATACAGTACTTACCGTACGTGCACATGAGCCAAATTCCCACCAAGGAAAAGGATGGGAGATGTTTACCGATGCAGTTATCTGTGAAGTGAATAAGATTGACCGTCCAGTCGTATTTATTTTATGGGGCAATCCAGCTAGAAAGAAAAAATCAATGTTAAATAATCCAAAGCACTTAATATTAGAAGGACCTCATCCAAGTCCATTGTCTTCCTATCGAGGTTTCTTTGGTAGTAAACCTTTTAGTAAAAGCAATGAATTTTTAATAGCAAATGGATTAGAACCAATTGATTGGCAAATTGAAAATATTTAAGTAAAGTTTAAAACTCTCAGTTTGAGAGTTTTTTATTTTATATAATTTTATTGCAAAGAAACAATAATTTACAATTCAAATAAGAATTCATTTTATTTATATAAAGCAATAATTCATAAAACTAGGGCAATTCATAAGAATGATAATATATGATAGCTATGTTATTCTATTAAGTAAGTAATATTTAATCTAGTGAACAGTTCGTAATTCTAAAGATAAGCAATTCTTAAAGAAAAGCAATTCTAAAGAAAAGCAATTCTTAAAAAGTAAAACAGCACTTAAAGCAAAACAGTTTTTAAAGAAAGAGATGAGGATTTATTATGTTAAGGAACCTAAGAAGTACTTTTAATGCAGATGGTATATGGAAATTTTGTGTTGATACAGAGAATATTGGAATTAAGAGTATGTGGTATCAAACTGGTCTTTTAAAGTTCAGAGAAGTTAGAGTACCGCACACTTTTAATGTTGAAGATCAGTATCAAGAATATAGGGGTGTATCATGGTACCAATATCAATTTATTGCAGATGAAAAATGGTGTAATAAACGAATAAGAATGAAGTTTGGTGGTATTTATAGAGATGCTGATATATGGATGAATGGAATAAAAATAGCAGAACACTTTCATAGTGGATTCACTTCATTTACAATAGATACGATGGATTCTGTGAAATGTAACGAGGTAAATACTCTAATTATTCGAGTAGATAATTCATATAGCGATACATCCATTCCCATTAATAATAGTTTTGATTGGGCTGACGATGGAGGTATCTTTAGAAAGGTTACATTCATTATTAGTGATAAAATTGCGATAGACTATGCTAAAATAGATCCGAAAGTAATTATTAAGGATTATAGAAATCGAAGTACGAATGCTGATACATCAATTACTGCTAGGGTATATTTATGTAATAGTGATTCCAATTCGAATCAACTAAGTTATGATATTGCAGTTTACGAAGATGAAGACTTAACTAATATAATATATCAATCAGAGCAGTACATGATTGAAAACAGAGTAGCTTATTTTGATATAATTCCAATTCATTTAAAGAATATTAATCTCTGGCATTTTGATGCTCCTAATTTATACTATGCTATTATATCAATTCATAAAGATGGAGCAGTATGCGATGAATTAGTCTTAACAATGGGATTCCGTGAATTTATCGCGAAAGATAGTGAATTTTATCTAAATGGTGAAAAAGTAAGATTAGTAGGTACAGAATGGATGCCTGGCTCACATCCTGCTTACGGGAATGCAGAACCTGATGAGTATTTGGAAAAAATTCTAATTCAATTAAAGAATAGCAATTGTGTATTTACGAGATTTCATTGGCAGCAGGATGATTTTATTTATGATTGGTGTAATAAAAACGGGATGCTTGTACAAGAAGAAATTCCTAATTGGGGTGGATTAGATCAAAAAGAATGTCATTTAGAAGTATCTAAGCAACAAGCAAATGAAATGATAATATCCCATTATAATCATCCATGTATTGTTTCATGGGGAATTGGAAATGAGCTAAAAGGGCAAGAAAAAGAAACGATTGATTTCTTGATTAAAGTCAGAGATTATTTTAAAAATCTAGATCCGAATAGAATGATAAATTACATTTCAAATACTATGTGGGATAATCATAAAGAAGATGCGTCTACCTATGGAGATTCTCTATGGATTAACGATTATATTGGTTCCTGGCACGGAAATTTAGATAATGAACTTGAACTAAAAAAGGTGGTTTTGGCCAATCCTAATAAACCATTAGTTATGTCTGAATTTGGTCTGTGCGAACCAGCTTTTTTAGGTGGTGATAGGAGAAGGATAGAAGTATTTAAAGAAAAGATGGATTTGTATCGTAAGTTTCCTCAAATTGCAGGTATTATAAACTTTTGTCTAAATGATTATCGTACACAATTTGGTGAAGAAGGTCGTGGAGTATTAAGGAGAAGAGTACATGGCTCTACCGATATTTTTGGAGAAGCAAAACCATCTTACTATGTAGTTCAAACAGAGTGTTCACCTATTGAAGTTGAATTTTTAACAGATGAGTTAAGGATAAGAGTTAAAAGTGATCTACCATCATATAAGATTATGGGTTATAAGGTAATAATAATAAATGAACGAGAGAAGGATGGAATTGCATATGAAATTCCTACACTAGATTTAGGAGAAAGCTACTCTATAAAACTAGAGAGTAGACCTTATAAAGTACAAGTGTTTAGACCGACAGGATTTATTACAAATGAGTTGTATTTAAATATGTAAACAGTAGCTAGAATATAAGCAGAGACTAAAACATTTCAGAGTCAAAAATAAAACAATGTCAAACATATAGAGAATCTAAAACAGAAAAGAATCTAAAACAGAAAAGAATCTAAAACAGAAAAGAATCTAAAACAGAAAAGAATCTAAAACAGAAAAGAATCTAAAAC
>JAFAEB010000358.1 GCA_023424235.1 Bacillota bacterium | reverse complement strand
TACAAACACTTGAAACCATACGTTATTGTAGAAATGAACTTGATTTATTAACGATTATTGGCTTGTCCAATATATCCTTTGGTTTACCGGAACGACAATTTGTAAATAGTAGTTTCCTAAGTATTGCTATTTATGAGGGGCTTAATATGGCAATTGCGAATCCTTGCTCCGAACTCTTGATGAACACAGCATTTGCTGCTGATTTACTAAGTGGAAAAGAAGGTGCAGATGTAAGATATATTAATCGTGTTACTAGCCGTGTTATGGAAATTAAAAGTAGCCCAATAAAAAGCAAGGAAAAGAAAACACCAGGAAATAATAATGATTTAAAAGATACAGCAATTGATAATGGAGTAAATCATCCTATATTTGAAGCAGTAGTGAAAGGGAACAAGCGAGGAATATTAAGTATTATCAAAGAAGAATTAGAGTCTAGTACACCAAGCTTTATATTAGATGAATTATTAATTCCTGCTATTAATTATGTAGGAGAATTATTTGATAAGCAAATTTATTTTTTACCTCAATTAATTGCTTCAGCAAATGCAATGAAAATTGGAGTAGATTACCTAGAACCTTTTTTAAAGAAGGATGTAATTAAGAAAAAAGGTGTTATTGTAATCGCTACGGTAGCAGGGGACGTTCATGATATTGGGAAAAATCTAGTGGTTCTTATGCTAAAAAATTATGGTTTTCATGTAGTGGATTTAGGGAAAGACGTTCCTTCTAATGTGATTATTGAGACAGCTAGAAAAGAAAATGCAGATGTGATAGCATTATCAGCCTTAATGACAACGACTATGCTTGAGATGAAGGAAGTAGTTAGGCTTAAAAATGAGGCCAATTTAAAATCCAAGGTTATTATTGGTGGAGCAGTTATTACGGACAGTTATGCCAGTGAAATTGGAGCAGATGGATATGCAAAAGATGCGAAAGATACAGTTACACTAGTTAATAAGTTGTTAAACCTGAATCAATAACTAAAATTATGTAAAAAGCTTAATTTAAATATAGTTTATGCTTAAAATAGTATCAAAGAGTATAATTTATATATATTATTTTTTGAATTTTGTATATATTTTACAATATAGTTTATAATATTTTTATAAGTTATTTACTTGACAAATTGAGCTTTAAGCATATAATATTAATTAACCTATTCAACTATTGAGTAGGTTAATTATTTTTTTGTAAATATGGCATTTAACAAAAGTTTTTTGAAAGGAGTAATAATGGAGGAATATAGTAGAGAATTACTTATGGTAATGAGTAAATTAACCAAGATAATAAAGCAATATCATCCAAAAATAAATGTACATCCTGGTGAGTTTACTATGCTTTCAGCAATTCATTGCTGTATCAATAAACACAAAGATAGTAATAGTACTGAACATAAAAAACGAGTTCGTGTAAGTGAACTAAGCAACCATATTCATTCTTCAAAGCCTGCAACTTCTAAAATGCTAAATTCTCTTGAAGAAAAAGGTTATATTATAAGAGTTCCAAATGTACAGGATCGAAGAGAAGTGTACATTGAACTGACAGCAGAAGGGGAGAAAATTGTAGGAGAAGCATTTCATAAAATGTATAATTTTACCGAAGAATCCTTACATCGAATGGGTGAAGAAAATACCAAGGAATTAATCTTACTTATGACAAAGTTCTATGAATCTATGATTACGGTATTAGATGAGATGAATGGAAAGGAATAAATAAGACGAAGATTAAAAAAGTATATACAAAAGCAAAGGAATAAGAAAAAATAAGTTAATAAATCAAAGTAAACAAGATGATATAAAAGTAAATACAAAAAGATAATACAAAAAGATTATGTAAACTGAAAGGAGTTTTACATGCTTAAGATTTTAAAATATTTAAAAAAATATTTACCTCAAATTATTTTAGTCATTGCATTGTTAGTGTTACAAGCATATACCGATCTAGCATTGCCATCTTACACTTCAAAGATCGTTGACGTGGGTATCCAACAAGGAGGTATTGATACTACAATACCAGAAGTAATGCGAGAGAAAACCTTCAATGGCTTACTTACTATACTTAATGATGAAGAGGCATCAAAGGTACTAGAATCCTATACTTATTACGAAAGGGATAAAGTAACTGAGACAGATTACAAAGACATTGTTAAAAAATATCCAATATTTGCCGATGAAAATCTCTATATTTTAAATGAAATAGATGACACTTTTCAAGAAGAGTTAAGTAGCATTATGGAAAATGGACTACTAATCGTAAGTATGCTTAGTGGTGATTCTGAAGAAGCGAAAGCAATGAAAGAACAATTCGCTGCTAATTTACCTGCTGGGGCAAGTGATTATAGTCTATTAGAAATCATAGGAATGATGCCGAAAGAACAATCAGCTGCTATTATAAGTAACATTAAGGAACAATATAGTGTTATGCCAGAATCCATTATAAGACAGAGTGCAATTGCAGCTGTTAAAAGTGATTATACAGCGGTAGGAGTTAACATTCAAAGAACACAAAGTAATTACATTTTATTATCAGGTTCTAAAATGTTAGCACTTGCTTTAGTTGGTATGGCAGCTACTATAATGGTAGGCTTTATCTCAGCAAGGGTTGCAGCTGGTTTTGGTAAGGATGTACGTCTTAAAGTATTTGATAAGGTAGTTGGATTCTCTAATCTTGAATTTGATAAGTTCTCAACTGCTTCATTAATTACAAGAAGTACTAATGATATTCAACAAGTACAAATGGCAGTAGTGTTAATGCTTCGTATGATTATCTATTCTCCAATACTTGCAATAGGGGGTATTGTAAAGGTTATTAATACCAATACTTCCATGGCTTGGATTATTGCATTAGGTGTATTTTTATTAATGCTTCTAGTAGGTGTTTTGCTTGTATTATCCATGCCTAAATTTAAATTAATGCAAAAGTTAGTAGACCGATTAAATTTAGTTACTCGTGAAATACTAACAGGACTTTCGGTTATACGTGCATTTAGCAAAGAGAGACAGGAAGAAGAAAGGTTTGATGTTGCCAATAAAGACCTAACCAAAACAAGTCTTTTTGTTAACCGTACCATGACATTTATGATGCCGATTATGATGCTTATAATGAATGGAATTACAATCTTAATTCTTTGGGTAGGTGCTCATAATATTGAGCAAGGTAATTTACAAGTAGGTAGTCTAATGGCCTTTATACAATATACTATGCAAATTATTATGTCCTTCTTAATGCTATCTATGGTATCCATTATAATACCACGTGCTTCTGTTTCTGCAACACGTATTGTAGAGGTATTAGATACTGATATTACAATTAAAGAACCAGAGACTAGTGCTAAGTTTGATAATTATAAAAAAGGATATCTTGAATTTAACAATGTATCATTTCGATACCCAAAAGCAGAGGATGATGTTATATCCAATATCAGCTTCACAGCAAAACCTGGTGAAACAACAGCAATTATCGGTAGTACTGGTAGTGGTAAATCA
>JAFAEB010000352.1 GCA_023424235.1 Bacillota bacterium | reverse complement strand
CTCTACCGGGCTTCTCCTCTGTCTATCGATAGCTATTTTCCTTTCGTTTCTTATATATTCACAAATAATAATAATTTATAATACTCCTCAATTTAATAAATTCTTTAACTATTTCCTTCCTCTTAATTTTTTCATATTTTTATATAACCCACTATTTTTTTTCAAATCCTTAATAAAATTTAAGTAATAGAAGATACTATATTCTTGTGAAAAGCTTATCAACCAAATTACTAAAAAACATTTACATAAATCTTATATACTATATAATAATCATTCTTTACAAATTGTTGAATAATTATTTATAGTATAATTTTACATATTTACTGAAAGTATCTTTTAAAATTACATCCCATATGGAAAACTTACAATATACTTAAATTTATACTTTTCTTAGACATTATTATTTGTTATAATGTTTTTTAGAGTAAGTCAAAAAAATTTTGGAGGCAAGATTATGTCTAAAGTTATTTGTATGGAACACCCACTAATTCAGCACAAAATTGGCATTATGAGGAGAAAAACTACTTCAACCAAAGAATTCCGTGATTTAGTTTCTGAGGTAGCAATGCTTATCTGCTATGAAGCTACAAGAGAACTTCCTCTAGCTGAAATTGAAATAGAAACTCCTCTTGTTAAAACTATGGCATGGGAGATTGCTGGTAAAAAGCTTTGTATCGTCCCAATTCTAAGAGCTGGACTTCACATGGCTGATGGTATCCTAAATCTTATTCCTAATGCGAAAGTTGGTCATATAGGTCTATATCGTAATGAAGAAACATTAGAACCTGTCGAATACTTCTGTAAACTTCCTTCTGATGCTTGTGAAAGAGAAATCTTTGTTGTTGATCCAATGTTAGCTACTGGTGGTTCTGCAAGTGCCGCTATACAATTATTAAAGGATAAGGGAATTAGTAAGATTCATTTCTTATGCCTTATAGCTGCGCCTGAAGGTGTTAAAAAGTTTACACAAGAGCATCCTGATGTTGATGTTTACATTGGTGCTTTAGATGAAAGATTAAATGAGAATGGCTATATTCTACCTGGGCTTGGTGATGCTGGTGATAGAATTTATGGTACAAAATGAAAAAAATAACTTCATAATTTAATTATGAAAAATAAAAAGGCTTATGATTCTATTATATGGAACCATAAGCATTTTTATTATGTTAGACGAACAGTTCAAACTGTCCTTTTTTTTATTTTCTTATTCCAAATTTATAAACTGTAACAAAATCATATTCTGCAGAAGCTTTTAATAAGCAAGAAGGAAAATCTTTAATATTACAGGAGTTTGGATAATATTGCGTTTCAAAACATACACCATCACGTTTTTGATATACAACATGATCTTTACCTTCCTCATCCCCAGCTATAAAATTACCCGTATAGAACTGCATACCTGGCATATCTGTAAATATCTCCATTACTCTGCCTGTTGCTTCATGAACTAGTTCACCAACTTTTTCTACCTCAGCTCCACTATTGTTTAAGCAATAGTTATGATCATATCCACCAGCTTGTTTTAATGGTACATAATCAGCTTCAATATCTTGTCCAATTGCCTTTAATGTTCTAAAGTCCATCGGTGTACCTTGTACATCACGCAATTCACCAGTCGGTATTAAATCATCAGTGGTTGGTGTAAATTTATCTGCATCAATCATTACCTTATGTCCTAAAATAGAACCAGAACCATGCCCTCCTAAATTAAAATAGGAGTGATTCGTTAAATTAACAATTGTGTCTTTATCCGATACGGCTAAATATTCAATTACAATTTCATTATCATCTGTTAATGTATAGGTTACACTAATATCTAGATTTCCTGGAAATCCTTGCTCCATATGAGGGCTAAGTCTTGATAATTCAATGGAATCCGCATCTTCTTCGAATAATTCTACTTCATACATATGTTTATTGTAGCTAGTAGATCCACTATGAAGATTGTTTTCTCCATCGTTCTTCTCTAAATTATATGTCTTTCCATTTAACTCAAATGATGCTCCTCCAATTCGATTGGCATGACGACCAATAAAAGAACCATAGCCTGGACCATTCTTTTCATAACCAGCTACTGTATCATATCCTAATACAACATCGTCTAATTTACCATTCTTATCAGGAACTATAATTTTAACAATATTAGCACCATAATCTGTTACACTAACCGTCATTCCATTTTTATTGGTTAATTCGTATAAAAAAGCTTCTTCACCCTGTTTTGTAAAACCAAAAGATCGTTTCTTAATACTCATGTTTCTTCTCCTTATCAGCAAATACTTAATTACTAGAATAATCCACTTTACTATAAAGTGCAAGCGAAATTTAATGAAAGGATAATGCATTTATAAATTCTTCCTGAAAGTCTTCACTAAGGGCTAAATCAATATGTTTGCATCTTAATTTTACTTTTTCTACTCCCTCATAATCCATATCACCTAATAGGATTTTTGTAGCACCTTGCAAAGCACCATTACCGATTAGATGAACCTTGTTTTCATCTAATCTTGGTATTAAGCCTATTCCCATTGCTTTATATATATTCATATTACTCCCAAATGCACCAGCAATATAAATAGCTTCAATTTCATCAAGATGAATCTTATATGTCTTTAGAAGAATCATAATGCCAGCATAAATAGCACCCTTTGCTAATTGAATTTCTCTAATATCTTTTTGAGTTATAAGTACTTCCCTTTCTTTATCCTTGTATAAAGCTACCGAATTATTAATACTATATTCACCCAACAATCTACCCGTATCGTCCATTATACCATTGGCATAAAATTCATATACTGCTTCTACAACACCTGAACCACATATTCCAAGAGCTTTCGTATTGTGTTTCTCTCCTATAACCTTAAGAGTAAAATTATCCCTCTTATATTGTACCGAATATATAGCTCCTTCTACTGCTCCCATACCATAGCTTAGTGTCGCCCCTTCAAAAGCTGGACCTGCTGCAGTGGAACATACTAATATATTACCATCTATCGATAATGCTATCTCACCATTGGTTCCTATATCAACTAAAAGACTTTTCTCCTTTTTTTCATGCAAATCACATCCTATGATACAAGCTAGCGTATCCGACCCTACATGTCCACCAATACTAGGCATAACATATATATGAGCTTGTCCAAGGAATGGCATATCTACTTCAAAGCCAAGATACTCCCTTGCCTCATAGTTAATATTACGTATTGGAACATACCCAAGTCCTTCTACTGAATTACCACAAAAAAGTTGGGTCATCGTAGTATTAGCTGCTATAACT
>JAFAEB010000149.1 GCA_023424235.1 Bacillota bacterium | reverse complement strand
GATGCAGATGTTGTATATGGAAAGAAAAAGACCACTTGGTTTAAACGTAGTGTATTTTTAGCAACCTATAATCAAAATGATGATAATAATGATGAAGAAGATGAAGATAACACCAATGATTCTCAACAGCTAAATGTTGAGAATGGTGGAGAAGATGAAGGTGCAAGTTCTGTTGATGATAATCAAATGATGGATGATGAGTCAAAAGGTTCGGAAGATGGACTAGATAGCGATATTATCTTAACAGAGGAAGAGGAAGCGATGCAGCTTCAAAGAAGTATAGAAGCTAGACAAAACAAAGCTCATAGTATTTTATTATCAAAACGTAATGGTATGATAAATGTTTCTATTTTGCACATGTTAATAAAAAGAAGCATTATAGAAGAGAATCATATTAGATTTAATGAAAAATTCAAATATTTTTCTGATTTCTCCTTTGTAGTACAAGTATTAAATCATGCTAATATCTATGAAAAAAGAATGGCATCTAAATATATAAAGAGAAAGCATAATGATCCAATACACCTTCCAGCATTAACTCAGATTAAGGATTCCAATCGATTTTATGAATATGTTGACTCTTACTATTATGCAAAAAGCTTAATTCCAAGTGATTCTGAATTAAGGCAAAGAATTGATAAGAAAATTATTGTTTATTATTCTAAGCTATTTGCTCCTAGATTACGTAGAAGCTTAGATGATGCATGGAGAACAGAACGTTTTACAATCATGCAGAATATCGTAAAAGATATGGATAAGTCCTTAATAAAGAGTTTAAAAGGATATCGTAAACGCCTTATTAAAGCTTTAATGAAAGGCAATGTAAAAAAATCCATTCGTATTGTCAATTTACATCTAGGAATACGTAAATTTAAGAAACTGAAAAAGAGCCAAAGAGCTAGAATGAAGTTTTTATATCAACATTTCTTCTTACAGAAACCTATGATGGATAATTGGGTTATTCTTGAAAGCTTCTTTGGAAAGAGCTATTCGGATAGTCCGAAATATATTTATGAATATTTATCTAAGAACTATCCTGGTAAATATCGTTTTATTTGGGTAATAGATAAAAAAGGTACTAAGATTCCATATGAGCATATTAAGGTAAAAAGATTTAGTTACCGTTATGCTTATTATTTAGCGCGTTCAAAATACTATGTTTTTAATAGTAGACAACCAGAGTGGGTACGTAAGAGAGAGGGGAATGTATTCCTTCAGACATGGCATGGTACACCACTTAAAAAGCTAGTATTTGACCAAGAAGATGTAAGTAGTGCAACCCCACGTTATAAAGCGCAGGTGTACAAGCAGTCAAGAGCTTGGGATTATCTAATAGCAGCCAACTATTTTTCATCTGAAGTATTTAAACGTTGCTTTATGTTTAATAAGGTAATGCTTGAAACTGGTTATCCTAGAAATGATATCTTACATTCTAAGGATAGGGATGCGATTGCAAAAACGATTAAAGAAAAGCTTCATATTCCAAAGGATAAAAAAACAATTCTTTATGCTCCTACTTGGAGAGATGATGAGTTTTATGGTAAAGGGGAATATAAGTTTAAGCTTCAATTAGATTTACAAAAAATGAAGGAAGAATTAGGCGATGAATACGTTATATTACTACGTACCCATTACTTTATCGCAGATTCACTAGACGTCACTGGAGTAGAAGATTTTGCTTATAATTTAAGTAAATACGATGATATTTCAGAATTATATTTAATTTCTGACATATTAATTACAGATTATTCTTCTGTATTTTTTGATTATGCAAACTTAAAACGTCCTATGTTATTCTTTACTTATGACTTAGAGAAATATAGAGATGTTTTACGTGGCTTTTATATTGATATCGAAGAAGAATTACCTGGTCCATTATTATTTACAACAGATGAAATTATAAGTGGAATTAAAAATATTGATACGATTACTGCTAAGTATAGTAAACGATACGAAGAGTTTTATGAAAAATTCTGCGGTATTGAAGATGGAAATGCTTCAGAGAAGGTTGCTAGGGCAGTATTTCAGATAGGTGGAGATAAGATTGATAAACGCAATTAATAACTTTAAAAAGTACCGATTTTTATTAGTAGAATTAATAAAAAAGGATATTAAATTAAAATACCGTAGATCCTATTTAGGTATATTATGGACCTTACTAGAACCAATACTGACTACAGTTGTATTAACACTTGTATTCTCTAAAGCATTTGGTAGGGGTGGAGAAACCTTTCCCGTATATATACTTGGTGGTAGATTAATATATTCTTATTTTTCAGGCACAACGAAATCAGCACTAAAGTCAATACGAAGTAATAGTGCTATGATAAAAAAGGTATACGTACCAAAATATATCTATCCATTATCAACTGTACTATCTGGATATGTAATCTTTTCCATATCACTTATTGTTTTAGTTTTATCTATGATAGTATTTAAAGTACCTTTTACAGTTAATTTTATTGGAATTCTATATCCATTAGTAATGATTTTAATTATGACTCTTGGGGTAGGAATGATTCTATGTACAATGGCAGTATTCTTTCGAGATTTGGAGTACTTATGGGGCGTTATTTTAATGCTAATTATGTACTGCAGTGCCATTTTTTATGATGTTGATAAGATGGTAGGTGCGGATAAGCGAAATCTGTGGATATTTAAGTGGAATCCTCTTTATGCAATTATAGTAAATGTTCGTAATGCTATATTTGGACAACCTCTTGATACATTTGCTAGTGTATATTCATTATTATTTAGCTTTGGGACCTTGCTAATTGGTATTTGGTTGTTCTATAAAAAACAAGATAAGTTTATTCTAAATATTTAGTAGGTTCAAAAAGGAGGTGTAATGTGAGTAATACAGTAATAAAGGTTGACAATGTAGGCATGAAGTTTAATCTAAGTGAAGAAAAAGTGGACAACCTAAAAGAATATATCATTAAATTAATAAAAAATGAATTAAGATATCAAGAGTTTTGGGCTTTAAAAGAGGTTTCTTTTGAAGTGAAAAAAGGAGAACGTCTTGGTATTTTGGGACTAAATGGTGCGGGTAAAAGTACCTTGCTTAAAGTGATTGCTGGCGTATTAAAGGCTACAGAAGGCTCTGTTAATGTGAAAGGAAAAATCGTTCCCTTATTAGAACTTGGAGCAGGCTTTGACAATCAATATACAGGTGCAGAAAATATCTACTTATATGGTGCAGTTTTAGGGTATTCAAGGGAATTTATTAGATCAAAATATGATGAAATTGTTGAATTTGCAGAGCTAGGTAAATTTATTAATGTGCCTCTTAAGAATTATTCTTCTGGTATGAAAGCAAGGCTTGGTTTTTCCATAGCAACTGTTGTTGAGCCTGAAATCTTAATACTAGATGAAGTATTATCTGTAGGGGATGCAAAGTTTAAAAAGAAAAGTGAAAAGAGAATTAAGTCTATGTTTGAGAATGGTGTTACTGTATTGTTTGTATCACATTCCTTAGAACAAGTAAAAAGACTTTGTAATAAAGCAATTTTACTAGAAGGTGGAAGAGTTATAGCGAGTGGTCTAGTAGAAGAAGTAAGTAATGTTTATGAAGAGAAAATAAATAAATAAAGTAACTTACGAGAAAGGTTTGGAGAACATGAAGAAGGTTATAACCTATGGAACATATGATTTATTACATGTAGGTCATATTAATTTATTAAGAAGAGCAAAAGAATTAGGAGACTACCTTGTAGTAGTACTATCATCGGATGAATTTAACGCCATCAAACACAAAACTGCATATCATCCATATGAAGATAGAAAAGTAATACTAGAAGCGATTAAATATGTAGATGAAGTAATTCCAGAATATACTTGGGAACAAAAAATTCAAGATGTTGTTGACAATAAAATCGATGTCTTTGTAATGGGTGACGATTGGAAGGGTCAGTTTGACTTTTTAAAGGAGTATTGTGAAGTCGTATACCTACCAAGAACAGATGGTATTTCAACTACAAAAATTAAAACGGATTTAAATATGAGTCAAAAAAAATAATAGAATCCATTTAAGGTGTATATCCCCCACTTAACAGTAAACAAGTGGGGGTATTACATATCTAATCCTATTATGGGAAATGCTTTTAATATTACAAAGAAAGGTTTGTGTAATAAGATGGATAATCCATTAAGTAAGATTATAATACGAGTAAAGAAGTTCTACCGTAAAACTCGTAAATTCTTAAAGAAAATTGTTATAAAATTATATAAAATCGAAACTAAAATTTTACCAGTTAACAAAAATATAATTATTTTTGAAAGTAATTTAGGAAGAAATTATACAGGAAATCCAAGATGTATTTATGAAGAGATGGTAAAGCTTGGTTTAGATAAAAAATATCGTTGCTATATTATACTTGATGACATTACAACAAAAGTTCCTGGCAATGCTATAAAATTAAAACGTACTAGGGTTAAATACTTCTTTATTATGGGTATTGCTGGTGTATGGGTATGTGATTCAAGACAGCCAAACTATATTATAAAGCGTAAAAATGTCCACTATATACAAACATGGCATGGTACTCCATTAAAGAAATTAGCTCTTGATATGGAATCCGTTAATATGGGTGGAGAAACCGATATTGATAAATATAAGAAGAACTTTTATGATAATACAAGGACTTGGGATTATTTAATTTCACAAAATCATTTTTCTACAAATGTATTTAGAAGAGCTTTTGCCTTCGATAAGGAAATGCTAGAGATTGGTTATCCTAGAAATGACATTCTGTTCTGGGGTAATAACAAAGAGTATATTAACTCATTAAAACAGACCATGGGACTTCCCCTTGATAAAAAAGTATTGTTATATGCGCCTACCTGGAGGGATAATGAATATTATAAAAAAGGTGCTTATAAATTCACTAACGCTCTTGACTTTGATGAATTAAAAAGTAAGTTAGGGGATGAATATGTAATCATTATTAAATATCATTATCTTGTGAAAGAAAATATTGATTGGTCTAATTATAAAGACTTTGTCTTCAAATTTGATACCTGTGATGATATAGCACAGTTATATTTACTTTCCGATATGTTAATTACAGATTACTCCTCTGTTATGTTTGATTATAGTATTTTAAAGAGACCAATGCTTTTCTTTACTTATGATTTAGAGGATTATAAGGATAATCTTAGAGGATTCTATTTTGACTTTATAGAAGAAGCTCCAGGGCCGATTACAAAAACGACAGGTGAATTAATTGCCTCAATTAAGAATTATAAAGAAGAAGAATATAAAGAGAAATACGATGCATTCCATAATAAATTCAATCATGCTGATGATGGTATGGCTTCTAAGAAAGTTGTTGATTTAATTCTTAAATTAACAAAGTAGAAAGGGTAAGGTATATGATAAATATAAAGAGTTTCCTTAAGATAAAAGTAAAAGGCATCTATCATAATTTACAAGCGACGATAGATAAAAGAATTATAAATGAACGTCTTAGTAAATACTCTACTTCTATTGTTAAAAATGTACCACCTAAGCAAGTAAAAAGGATAACATTTGTAATTGAGAGAATGTCTAAGTTTGGTGGAGGTCAAACCTCTATTTTAAGGTTAGGAACGAAACTAAGTGACCTTGGCTATGATGTTTCTTATGTGGTTTATAAAAATCAAAGTGTTGCGGAAATGAAGGACTGTGCGAACAGTAATCTTTCAGGATATAAAGGTAGTATGTATACCAATAAAGACTTGAAAAACCTAAAGCAAGACGTTGTAATTGCAAGCTCATGGGATACGGTAGCCTTTGCAAAGAAAATGAATGGATATACCATGTACTTTCTACAAGACTTTGAACCTTACTTTTTTCCATTTGGTGAACTTTTCTTATTAGCACTTAAAACCTATGAACAAGGACTTCATATGGTGAGCCTTGGAACTTGGAACAAAGAAATGGTACTTAAAAATTGTAATGTAATTTCACCCATTGACACTGTAGATTTTCCATATGAACGTAGTGAATACAAAGAAGTGTCAAGGGATTACAAGAGTTATTCAAGTAAGAAAGAATTCATCGTAGCAGTTTATCTTAAATATTATGGAAAACGCTTGCCATGTATCATTCAGTATATGCTAAAACAAGTAAAAGAAGAGTTTTTAAAGGACGGCATAACATTAAATATTAAGTATTATGGAGAAGATAAAAGCTTTAAATGTGAAGGTGGAGAAAACTTAGGAATGCTAACGAAAAAGCAGCTGTTTGAATTATATAGTAAAGCCGATTTTGGTATTGTTGCATCTATGAGTAATGTGTCCTTAGTGCCATATGAGATGTTGGCAACAGGTCTGTCTTTAATCGAGTTTGAAGATGGTACATTCCCGTATTTCTTCCCTGAAAATAGTGCTATTTTAACTTCCATCTCTTATAAGGATTTATATCTTAAAATGAAAGAAGCGATACTTAATCCAAGCATCTTAGAAGAGATGCATATGAATTCTAAGAAACACCTAGAAACCTTAAGTTGGGATAAAACGGCTAAGCAATTTAGTGATATTTTGGAGAAATTACCTGAATCATAAAGAAAGGTTAATAATATGAGAGAAAGAATTAAGAGATTATTACCTTCTTGGTTTCTTTGCCTATTAAAAAATTTAAGGTATGTGCTTATATCATGCCTCTTTCGGATTTTTCATTTGTTTCCCATCGATAATAAGCTGATTGTAGTTTGCAATGTATGGGGATTTGGAGATAATGCAAAATATATAGCCAAAGAATTAAGTAAGAGAAAACAAAAAGAGAAAAAAGAGTTTAAAATCGTATTTATTACAAATCGAATAAAGAATGAATATAAGAATAGTAATATCCAGGATAATATCCTTATGTATAAGACCAACTCCATTAAAGCTATTTATGCCCTTTCTAGGGCTAGAATATGGGTGGATAATAATCGTAAGGAAAATTATATAAAAAAGAGAAAAGGCCAATATTACATCCAGACTTGGCATGGTGGAATTGCCCTTAAAAAGATAGAAAAAGATTATCGTGCACTTCCTATTAGTTACGTAAAAAATGCAAAACGAGATTCTAAGATGACAGACCTTTATGTATCAAATAGTAGTTTTTGCAGCAAGATGTTTCGTACCAGTTTTTGGTATCAAGGTGAGATTTTAGAATGTGGTAGTCCAAGAAATGATATCATACTAAACTGTAGTGAAGACGAAAAGCTTAGAATTCGAAGGAGACTCGGAATAAAGAATGAAAGAGTAGCAATCTACGCTCCAACTTACCGTGAATCTAAGGATGCCTCTATTTATCAACTTGATTACGCTAGGATATTAAAGGCACTAGAAGAGAGATTTAAAGCTCCATTTATACTAGCTGTACGTCTACATCCATTAGTAGCATCGATGAGTGATAAATTAGAGTATAACGATCATATTATAAATGCTTCTTCCTATGGTGATTTATATGAACTTATGGCTATAAGCGATGTGATGATAACAGACTATTCAAATATAATGTTTGAATTCTCCTTCTTAAAAAAACCTGTATTTCTATATGCGAACGATATGATGGAATATGAAAAGGATAGAGGATTTTACTTTAATTACAATTCTCTACCATATGAGAAAGCTCAAACAGAAGAGGATTTAATAAATAATATAAAATCCTTTGAAGCTAAGTCATATGAGAGAAAAGTGAATGAATTCTTATCAAGGTTAGAGATCTATGAAACGGGTAAGGCTTCTGAAATTGTAGTTGATAGAATAATGAAAAAGCTAGAAAGCTATGAGTAGAATAGTGAACGTTTAAAAGGTGCCGCATTGCGACACCTTTTTTAAAATGGTAAATAATATTTTCTCTTTACATTCCATGTAAAACCATAATCAATGATAACTGGTACTTCATTTACAATACCCCAGTTGGTTAGCTTATATAGATCCACTGGCATTAAATGATGTGTATGGATGGCATATTGGATGTCATCACGTTTTAATAATTCTCTCATATGATTTACATGATAGTATCTTAATATATAAGAAAAGCTGTATATTTTATCTGCCTTTTCCATAATCAAATACTTATAATCCTTCGAGGTATCCAGAATAGTTGCAAAAATATATGAATCTATATCGGCCTTAATGCGATATTCTACTTCGTTTTGAGCGATTCCTTTTTGGTTTTTTGCTACCTTTACAACATATCCATTTCCTAAATCAAATACCCTTCTTCCAGAACCTGAGTTAATATAATTAAAATTTCCTTGTCTAATGTTATCGTTTATGACGTTAAAATCATAGGGTATTACGTTAGCCATCATTTGACTCCTGTTATTTACTTATGGCTGTTCGCCTATTAATACCAAAAGAATTGTTATTCTTACATATTATTGTATTAATACACTCCATGATTTGTTCATATTATTTTCCAATAGCGGCAGTAATCTCATTACTAATGGATTCGACTGTTTTAGATGGTAGATAATCTGTGGTAGTAAATAAAAATTCATGCATTTCCTTAACATTTTCAGCTAAATTAATAGGAAATACATAGGATACTTTCTTATAATACTCAGCAGAATTCTTAAATGGGAAGCCCGCCTGTTCGGTAATATTATAAGATAATAAGTCCTTTGCTAAACTTAACATATCTAAGGAATCTAGATTTGTATAGATTTGTGGGAATATTTCATTTACAATCTTAGTTAAAGTTTTAATATCTGTTGATTTTGCTTTTTCTAGTATCTTATCGATAACAATACGTTGACGTTCTGCACGTTTAAAGTCCCCGCCTTTCGTATAACGAATTCTTGCATATGCAGTTGCATGAGTTCCGTTAACTACTTGTGTACCAGGAGATTTTAACTTACCTACATCAGTGCCATTAATTTGATTTAATTCTTTCGTATATCCATTGACATACTTTAATTCTTCCTTACTAATATCTAGAGTAATACCACCAAGTAGGTCAATAACCTTTGTTAAGGCATTAAAATTAACAGTAACATATTCTTTAATATTTAAGTCAAAGTTCTTATTAATGGTGTTTAGGGCAAGGGAATATCCACCCTTAAAGTATGCAGCATTGATCTTATTAAAGCCTTTATCTGGGATATCCACATATGTATCACGATATATGGATAGTAATTTTACATCCTTGGTCTTTTTATTAATACTTACAATAATTATAGTGTCACTATGCGTACTTTTTTCTAAGGCGTTATCTCTAGAATCAACCCCAAATACGGCAATATTACGATAACCCTTTAAATCCTTATTATCAAGATCATTGGTTATAATAGAGCTATCATCCTTGTTATTTAAGTTTGTTTTGTTTGCGAAATAGAAGAACAAGCCTAAGAAGGCAACAACTAATAATAATACGATATCGATAATTAATAATAATCTTGCTTTTCTTTTATTTTTACGTTTTTTAGCCATTGTTTATTAACCTTTCATAATTGAATGTAGTCTGCTAAGATAGCTTCTTCTTAACAGACTATGATAATTGTTATAATTTAATTTTCTTTATTTTGTAATTTAATATGCATTACTGTTGATAAAACCTTTAAAAATTGTATAGAATAGTATTTTAATATCAAGCCAGATGGTCCAATTCTCTATATAGTATAGGTCATGGTCAATTCGTTTACGGATGGAAGTATCACCACGATATCCATTAATTTGAGCCCAACCAGTTAAACCAGGTTTTACTTGATGCTTTATCATATACCTTGGAATTTCTTCCTTAAATTTATCAACGTAGAATGGACGCTCAGGTCTTGGACCAACAAGGCTCATCTCGCCTTTTAATACATTAAATAACTGAGGGAGTTCATCAATACTTGTCCTACGAATAATTTTACCTATCTTTGTAACCCTAGGGTCATTAAAGGTTGTCCATGCTTGTCTTTCTTTTGCAGCTGGTTGCACTTCCATAGAACGGAATTTATACATTTTAAATTCTTTATTATGACTACCAATACGTACTTGAGAAAAAATAATAGGTCCTTTTGATGTTGTTTTAATAATTATGGCAACAACAATCATAGGAATAGCAAATAGAGTAAGTGCAAATAGTGCACCTAATATGTCCACGGTTCTTTTCATTATTTTATTTGAGGTATTACTTAATGGTACATTACGAATATTAATAACAGGTAGACCATTTAAATCCTCTGTATATGGTTTCGTTGGGAAGAAGCTTTGATAATCAGGTATGAATTTAGTATGTACACCTGATTTCTCACATAAACCTACAATCCTTTGCAACTTAGAATATTCATCTAAACTTAATGTAATAGCGATTTCATCTAATCGATTTTGTGGTAGTATTTCTAGCAAATTATCAATTGGCCCTAAAACCTTAATTTTTCGGTAGGAAGTACCTCGTTCCATATTATCATCTAAAACTCCATGAATATAGTATCCCCATTGTGGATTTGCTAGGATACGGTCAATATAAGCCATAGCAGTATTACTGTATCCAACTAAAATAACATGCTTAATATTATAGCCTTTCCTTCGTAGTATCTTTAAGCAATAGGATAAAACGTAACGGAATATCGTGTCAAATATTACATTTAAAACAAAGAAGAACAGAATCAAAGAACGCGATATATGACTTTCTTTGAAGAAATATAATATTAGGGTAAAATAAAGCATACCAAAAAAGTTTGCTTTTATAATATTCTCAAATCCAACTCTCTTAACTTGAATACGTTTTGGTGTATACATATCACAATAGTAATATATAATTAAGTATCCTGGTATTAAAAAGAAAAGAATTTCCGCATATCGTGCTAAACCATAATAATTAATTGTTTCATCTAGTTTAAATTTCCAAAATGTTGCAATGGGACTATTAAAGCGTAAGATATAGGAT
>JAFAEB010000135.1 GCA_023424235.1 Bacillota bacterium | reverse complement strand
GTATGATACGAGGTGAGACCCAATTTAATAAGCCATCACGTTTTATACGAGAAATACCAAGATATTTACTTACTATGGAGGCAACTCCAAGAAGAAGCAATTCCTTACAAAGTAGTTCCTTCAATAGCCTCATATTAAATAAAAATAATAAAAAATCTCCAAGTAATACAAATAACAGCTTAAATGATACAGCTTTTAATAAACCATATACTGCTGCGAAAGATTTTCATGGAAGTAATCTTGGAGTGATTGATTATGGTGTTGGTGATACCGTACAACATGTAAAGTTTGGCCTTGGTCAAGTTACTAATATCAATTCTGGTGGAAAAGACTATGAAGTAACCGTTGAATTTAATACGGTTGGTGTCAAAAAAATGCTCGCTTCTTTTGCAAAATTGAAGAAAATGTAGTTTTTTGATGCATTTTCCATTTATTATATAGTAAAAAGGTAAAGATCGTTGTATAATAAGTTTGAACTATTATTACTTCGAAAGGATGTGTCTTTATGAATAATAAGATTGAAGAACTATTAAACGCTACGAAACTTGGTGAACTAATTTACAAAAAGGAGCGCGAAGCAGAAAAAAGAAATCACTGCATCTTAACTATACTTGCCGTTATTGGTGCTGTTGCAGCGGTTGCAGGTATTGCTTGGGCAGTATATAAATACTTAACACCAGATTATCTTGAAGATTTCGATGATGATTTCGATGACGACTTTGATGATGAGGATGATTGCTGCTGCAACACTTATGGTGATAAAGCAACGAGCACTGAAACATCAGATGAAGGAACACCAGAAGAAAACTAATTTAGCAAAAATGTATATCATATATGTCAGGAATAAAATATATGAGTATAAGATTATATAACTATAAAGAAAGATGCCCATTTGAAAGTTATCAAATAGGCATCTTTTTTAAGATTTTTTTATAGAGATACCATTAAATTCATATAAAGCTTAAAAGAATGACCCTATAAGACAATCTCACTTATAAGGTCTTTCCTTCTACTTATTTTTAATAATTCTTTTAATAATTTTTAGATACTATCTATTTCTTATTAGATAGTTTTTATATACTATCTGCTTCTTATTAGATAGTTTTTATATACTATCTATTTCTTATCAAATGCTTTTGATGCAAATGTTGTATTAATTAAATCTTCATATGGTGCTCGGCTTGTGATAACACCAGCTTCTTCAAGAATATTTTGAAGTAATGTGAAACTAGATTCTTCAAATACCGTATTTTCCTTCCAAGTACTTTGCTCACGATATCTAGTTACAATTGCTGTTACTGTAGTTAAATCTGTTTCTTTAAATTGAGGTGCAATTACTTTCGCAATTTCCTCGTTGCTATGACTATTAACATAATCAAGACCCTTCTGAATTGCATTAGTAAACTTTTGAATTACATCAGGATTCTTTTCTATATAGCTCTTTTTAGCTGCATATGCTGTATATGGAACCATACCGCTTTCTACGCCAAGAGAAGCAACTACTTTACCAGTATTATCTTTTTCAAGTGCAGTAGCACCAGGTTCAAATTCGATGGTATAATCACCAGTACCTGCTGCAAAAGCTTGCGCAGTTAAACCAAAATCGATGTTTTGAACGATTGTAAGATCTGAGGTTGGGTCCATTCCTTGTTTTTTAAGAATATACTCAAATACCATTTGAGGCATACCACCAGTTTGACATAGTATCTATGTAATTATTAATCATATGGTTTAAAATTTCTTTCGATACAATGATATCATAAGGTTTTAAACTGTTTTCAGTAGGTTTTAAGATACCCATTTTAATCATAACTGCAATATAAGGTAATACTAACTTTTTCGATTTTTTAAAGCCTAATTCAGTTAGCTTAGTAGAAAGGTATTTTGCCGAAGTATAGTTTCGCTCTTCTTCGTAGATTAACCTCATAGTAGTCAATATAATATTATTTTCCTTTTTATTCAATTCATTAGCAGGATTATACTTTACGAAACCACTTAAGCCATATTTAAGTTCAATTATCGGCATACCATCTAGATCAACAATTATTTTTTCTATTAATATCTCGACATCTCTTCTATCTATATTATCTCTTTCTATAATATCATCTATTATTTCAAGTGCTGTCACTAACTTTTTTTGTGCATTAGAGTTTGTCATTCCTAACTCACTTATACTATTTAATTGTAATTCCATCTCCTTTATTTTATTCAATATATCTTCTACTAATGAAGAATAGGTCTCATTTATTATCTCTTCATTACCAGGTATTAAAGTTAAATCTTTTGCTTTTTGAGATAATAATGTTTTTAATTGCTTCTTATTTGAATCTATACTTGCGATGATGTTCTTTCTTTTTTCTTCTATAGAATCTTTTTCATCTTTATAATCATTTATATCATATGCTTCAATGACGTCTTTTAAAGAATTACGACATAATTTAAGATAGTTAATTAAATCATTCAGTAATTCATCTTCTTTTATAATATGGGCATATTCACAAAAACGTTTACCTTTAGAATTATAAGTATTACATATATAATATCTTCTATTCATATCTTTATTTCTAATTATAGGTGTTAATCTACTTCCGCAATCTTTACAGAATAAGCAAGCTCCAAAGATATTACTCTTAAGATTTTGCCCTCTATAATTTGCTTTTATTCTTTTACTCATAATAGTTTGAACTAGTTCAAATGTATTTTGATCTATAATAGGAGTGTGGTTATCTTCAAACAGTATTTGTTCCTCTTTATCAACTCTTTTATCCTTACCATTTATAGCCCCTCTAGCACGTTTATGCAATCTAAAATTACCAATATAAAAATCATTTTTCAGTATATCTGATATCATACCATCGGACCATATTGTGCTAATTCTTCTATTACAGCTTTTACCTTGCTCTAATCTTCGTTGTCGAAACATCATCGAAGGCGTGGGAATCTCTTCCTCATTCAAGATGGATGCGATTTTTCTATAACCATTACCCTGAAGATATAAATCAAAGATTTTACGGACTATGAATGCTTCTTTTTCTTGTATATCAACGATTGATTTATCTTTATCATTTCTAGTATATCCAAATGGAACCCCTAACAATAATGTGCCTTCTTTTTGCCTTGCCCTCATTACCTTTCTAATCTTTTTGCTAGCATCTTTTACATATCTCTCATTATACCATGTTTTAATTCCGATAATATCATCTGCATCTTCTATTGAATCGTAATCATCGTCAATAATGATTAGCCGCTTATCACGATCTTTAAAATCCTCTAGTAAAAGTAATACTTTAGCATTATGTCTACCAATTCTAGATAAATCCTTGGCAATTACTACATCTACATCCTTATCTAGATCAATAAGTAATTGATTAAACCCTGGTCGATTAAAACTATATCCAGAAAATCCATCATCTTCATACCATCTATCAATTATCATATCCCTATTTACTGCAAATTGATTTATGATTAACTTTTGATTTTCGATTGAAACATAGTTCTTCTTATCATCATCTCTAGATAAACGTACATAACCTACAACCATATAATCACAACCTTTATTTTATATTACACAATATAAATACAGAATAAGTAGAACCATATTATCAAGAATGCATATGGTTTTTAATTACTTCTTTTATCCCAGAATGTATATTTTTATTACCATCGATAAATGTGACTACGCGAAATCCAATTGAACTCCAGTATAATTTACTCTTTTCAACTACGTTCTTATCCATATCTTCTGTCATCCAAATATAATAAGTAGGCTTTGATCTACTAGCCAGTTTTACCACATCCTTTCATTCTATAGTAAATTATATTTTTGATATTCCTTAAAATACCTAAATAAAAAAACTGCATCTAATTTCTTAGTCGCAGTTAGGAAATTGTTAAAGTGTTAAGGTTAAACCATAATCTAGTTTACCTATCGTGCTATCTGTCGCTTATTATAAGTTACTAAGTTAGAATAGAAAGAGATTTACTAATCTCTTATACTAAAAAGCAAAAAAGATCGGGGTTAGGCATCTCAATAATCCATGCCTAAGCCCCAATATTTATTTCCTTCCAATATCTATATCATGTCTTTCTTACCTATGCCATCATAACTCTTCAGTCATATTCTGATTAATTTTACTACACTCAATCCAAAGTGAACATTCCTCTCTTAATGAAGGTAGCATTTCTTTTACCTACTAGTGGAATATTCTCTGCTTCATCTCTACCATACCTCATTATTACCTGAATCTGAATCTCAAATCTACTGTTTGAATCTAGTGCAAAATTCTCCAAGGAATCAGTCGTTCCTTCCACAAGACTATTATAATAAGCATCTGAAATAGGGATATCTACATAATATTCATAAGTAGAATAAACCACTCCTCCAGTCAGATTCACCCTATGATTGCTACCATCACTATAGGTCTGCTCATAGCTGAAGGTATCAGTAGAAATTAAATCTCCTGTATTCGTTTCACTATTATAATCATAGGTATTAAGAAGCATCGGAATCTCGGTAAGCACCCTTCTAGTAACAACTCCTCCTGCCGTCGTAACAAGAACTGGATAATAGTGAATTGTCATCTTCTTGTTCAATATGATACTATAATTTTTCAATGTAAAGTAAACACGCTTGGTATGAATTGTTTTACCTGAACCATTCGTATAGGAGAAAATCTCAGAGCCAAAAGGTACTGCTGTACCTACATCCATGGTAGCATCGTAATCAATATAAAGATAATCGGTTACACTTCCTAAGGAAGACTTATCCCTATTGGTAATGACAGGTTCGGTAGGAACGGTTCCGGCTGAGTAAGCAGCTATCATTGTATTAACAAACAGCTTTTGTTCATCATTCGTTAAACCGCCAGAATGCCCTACACCAGAATAAGTTATATTACCTTTGTTGTATATATAGTAGTTATTACGAACATCATTTTTTGTCTTATAGAAATCGCTACCTCCAGCGAGACAGTACCAAACCACAATATCGTCTGCTTCCAAATCCAGCTGATAATACTGGGAATGGGTGCTTGCAACGGTGAGATTATCCGGTATCAGATAAGGATAGGTTACAATCTGACCATTATTGGCCTTGGTAGCACTAGTTACACGGTCACCATTCTGACCTACTGTTACATTACTCATACCCTGGGTCAGTACCCTGGTACCCATTCTGCTAGTATTAGCCGTATAATAATTATTCTCTGATTGTAGTGTATTGGCTAGATATGGTTTATCAGGTGCATTATTTAAATTACTAGTCAAACCCTTATTAGTCATAACACCAAAGCGGTCCATTCCGAGAATACCACGGAAATATTGGTTGATGTTATAACCCCAATATTCATCTGTAAAATCCGAAGGCTTTGAACTAAGATTAACGAAGGAGGTCGTGTCATGGGTAAATAAAGTTGTGTTACCAGCACTTATAAAGTTATCAATCGCCAACAGGGCGTCAGGATTCTCTATATCCGAATAACAATCTGCATAACCAAGGATCAGCATGTTGATATCATTGTTCTTTAAATAAGCCTTACTTCCTGAACCCAAATTTGAGAACTCTTTTACTGATAAACGGTAGAATACAACCTCAAACTCACTTAGTATTTTGGTGTAATAATAGAACCATCCAGCATTTCTTATAACATTCGTATCCGTTACATAGGATGTGCTACTGTTTACAAAATTGATACAGCCTGTAAAATAGGTATTAATATTAACACCTTCATCTGTGATTTCTTTTCCGGAATTCCTTGTCTTTGCCAAGGCAATCTCTGCTTCCGTTGGAAAATAAACCGTAGGATTAAAACTTACGTTACTACGCAAACCATCTGAAATAATCTGTAATACATTAATCTGTGTTTTTTCAGTAACCTTAATAGCACACTGTCCTATAACATCGTCGCGGATCAATGGATTATTTACATCAACAAGCTCAAGCTTCCAGGGGATTGCTCCAGTATAATCTTTAATCTGCCTTACGATATGATAGCTTTGCCCTCCGACCAATCGGTTTGCTCTTGTTGTCTTTTTGGTGAGCGTATTCTCGATCTCAAGGGAGTCAAGCTTCTCCTCTGTCTCATCAAATTTACCGTCTGCATTGGTATCAATGTATAGCCTAACTTCATAAAGTCCAGTATTTGATGTATCAATTTTAATAGTAAATTCCAGATTTTTCTCATCTATTCTACTGTTTCCTCCATCAGCAGCACCGTTAATATATACTCTATCATCACTATAGTCTTTATATGCTGTTAAGGTTCTATCTAGGTAATCCACTGGCTTTTCCGATACAATCAATCGAAAGCTCTTATTATTCAAGGCTTTAATAAACTCAGCATCCTTTGAGGTGTCTGTTTCCTTAAAAAAGGAAGGCGTATATGCGGAATCCGATGTAAGTTTTAGCAGAAGATTATAAACATTCGATGCCTTATCAATGATGGTAGTATCAATTGCTCCGCTGCTAGTAAAGCAATCCTTACTAAGAATAATAGGGTATCCCGCTTGAGCAAACTCTAATAAATCATCTAACTTGGCTTCAGTCAGGTCATTACCAGAGTAATTGTATTCATCAATATCGTCAAGAGTATTATGAAAGCTGCCTCGTCTCGTCTTCTTACTACTAATCTGCTTTCCCACATGTGCATAATGGAAGTTACTACTAAAAGAATACCCTGATGGGAAACGGATAACATCACCTACTGATACTGTAGTGTCTGCAGCAAAATCATCCCATCTAAAGACATCTACGGTTTCCGTCTGGATTTTCAGATAATAATCATTTAAAACAATATAGCCTTGTCTCCAACGACTACCATCCTTCATATAAACATTACCGTTCCTATTCTCAACAAACTTGCTTGATATTGGATAAGAAGAGTTAGATGATGTAACATTAAGCACTCTGAAGTAATAAGTATTAGATCCACTAGTATACCTATAATTTCCATTCCCACTATTACCCGATGTATATTCCACCTTTAGGTTCAGCCATAATTTATCTATTCCGATATTATTATAGGTAACCACCGGAACTCCTGAACTGGAAAAGTTAAGTACGCTATTGTTGCCACCACTAACCAGACTATAATTACGTCTGTCCGAGTTCGGTACCCCAGTCAAATTACTCCTAACAGTATAGGTTGTTATAGTTTCCGTCGATACTTTAAATTTTTTTTGGTAAGCAACTGGTATCGTCTGTTGGGTGGTAATGGTAACCTCTTCATTGGCCCTAGCTGAAAAAGATATCTGTGGCATAAAGGAGGTAACTAGGTTGGTATTGTTCACTCCTAAATATACGATGTCATACTTACTGTTCAAATCATCAATGTCACCAATAAATTCAGAGGAATTCTTTTTTACTACGCTATAGCTACCGGTAAAGTTAGGAACATACCGACTGATATACCAAAACCAGAAGTTGTTATTTTTAAAGTCATCTGTTGGTTCAATCTCAAGTATACTTAGGTTTTTATCAAAGTTCCTATATAAACTTGCGTTATAAAGCATATAGTAAATTCCCTCAGCAGTATTATAACGTTCGGGTAGCGTATCACTTTCTGGATAAAAATAATCATTCATCCCGCTATGTTCTGCACTTAAAAGCTGTGGAGTCATAAATCCGTCAATCATGCTAACACTGCTTTTGTATAGAAATACACGGTTATTTATCAATCCTTTTTCTTCATTCAAGGTATAGTTTCTCTTTACTCCGATTACCTCAAGAGCATTTGCAACAAAGGTTTTCGTTGTACTATTCCAATCCGCAGAAGGAATAACAGAATATGGAAGTAAGGTATATTCATTCCAATATTTTTGTGCAGTGATATTTGTGATTCCAGTAAAATTACCACTTGAATTAAACTTAGCTGTAAAAATATAAGCATTATATAAGGTAACCGGATTAAACTGTTGAGTCATTAAATAAAGCTTATAGACATTGCTACTATATCCATTGACATTACTAATACTAAAGGCAGATGAATTACTGAAGGTGGAATTAAAGCTCACAGGAGTTTTTATAGCAGTCTGAGTGCTACTAACTACCGATTGATAGATGCTGTAATCATAGATAACAGGGGACATTACTGTGCTGTTCATACCTGTTATCTTATTCATTAAGCGAAGGGTAGCTGTCCACGATAAATCATTGCCTGTGAAGTTACCTGCAGTAATATTATACTGACTCACTGGCTTTGAGAATAAGTCAGTATTCTTATAAGTCGTCCAGAAGGTTTTCAATTGGTTATCACAGGTTTGATTTAATACAATCAGATTCGCTCGGTCAATCAATCCCAGATTTTCACTCTTATTGGTAAAATCCTTTGGTGTCACAGTGATGACCTTTACATGGTAATTCTTCAGCTTTTCAACGATATTCCCCTGTATAAAAGGCACATCCTCAGGAAATTTATCAGTAATGTCCTGCCCAAAGCTAAGTCCCGTCAAGGAGGCAGGAATTCCTGTTACTCTAGACAATGCTTGGGATGGCTTGTTACCGTTAAAGGTAATCTTATAGGAGCTAGTGCTAGTAGCAGGAATCCAGCGTGCATAGAGCTGAATTGTTGTAGAACTTACACCGAAAGGAATTGGTTCATCAAATACAAAAGGGTTGGTGCCAGCAGAGTTCCAGTACCAGCCTGCAAATATATAGTTCTCCCTAGTTGGAGCTGTCAAAGGTTCAATTGGAGTATAATCAGCTGTTCTACCATTCTGAAGCACATCTGTAATATCTGTCGGTAGGTTTGTTACCGTGCCAGCATTCCCTGCTCCAGCATTCGCATTAAAGGTAATTATATATTTCGTTTCTACTAGTTCTTCCCACCCCGCATAAACAGTAGCATTCTCTGTAATCACCTTGGTGAAATCAAATTTTACTGTACATGCAGCATCCTTGTACCAGCCTGTGAATATATATCCTCTACGGAGTGGGATAATATCTGGCTCTATGATTGAATCACCAGAATTTATAAATCTAATACTATCTGGTAAATGAATAACCTCATCTGTACCTGCATTCTTATCAAAGGTAATCTCGTAGAGACTGACCGTACCACCACTGTAGACAGTCTTCCATTTCGCGTACAGAGTGATATCCGAGCTAATCTTATCAGACTCATTGTAGGCGTTGACACCTTGCGGCTCTCTGAACCAGCCTATAAATTCATAGGAAGAACTATCTTCACCTTTTCTAACATCATTATCCTTATATCCGAGACCAAGGGCATATTTCTTAAATAATTCTTTATTGATTTTCCTTCCACTATATGCGTTGTATACAGCAATATCTTTTTGAAAGCCATAGATTTTCGAAAGCTGGGAGCTATCTTGGGCAAGAGCTGTATCTGAGCTAACCATATTCAGATAAGTAGTTGTATCTGTAAGGGCACTACTTTCTGTATAACTATAACCTATCCATCTATAAGCACCTGTTCCAATTGTTACTGGAACAATTGTATATTCATAAACTGTCTTTACCAATGAAGTTGCTGGATCTGTTACCGTCTTAAGGGTGAGGTTCAGAGCATAATCACCAGTATTCTCTGTAAGGCGCTCATAATAACCATACTGATTTGCATTAACATTGAAATTCCAATAATAATTAGTCCATTCTTGTTCGGTAATCCTTGTGACAAATTCCTGTTTCACGACGGTGTTGCTGTCAAGGGAGATAGTCATGTAGTTTGATAGTGCTGCTGCTACTGTATCTTTATCACTACTCGACATGGCACTAAGCAGATTAATCGGTTCCTGACCATCCACTAGATAACCGAACTGTGCCATATTTTCATTTGCCACAATTTCTAGAACAACAAAAGGATTCCCGCTGCTGCCTAGACTTCCACTTTTACCTGGTATTGTATATACTCCACTGCTGTCCACAACTTTAGCTGCTTCCGCATTCTCCCATGGCATCTCCATGAAAACCCAAACGAAAGATACTAAGACAACTGCTAACGTACCTATAATAGATCCTGTTAGTACCCGTTTCCATTTCTTCATAGTATCAGTCCTCTCTTCCATACAACAAAGTTAATTTAAATTTCTACCTGCAATATTCTTTGTCATCACATATTCCCTATCACGGTAACGAAGGCGAAATGAAATCTTAGTTAGCTTGGTTCCAGCTGATGAGCTTGGAACCACCACGTCCATGCTAGCCACATATCTTGCTAGAAGGGCCCGTGGATTATTTATGATATTAAGTCCTCCAGAGGATAACATGCTTGCATAATCAAGTGTCTCCGTACCCGAGATAAATACCAATTTTGAACCTGGAGGCGGTTGATAGGAGCCATCAGGCTGAAGGATTGCATCGTCCTTCACCTTGCAAAATCTAAGGACCTGGTTATTCTCCTCCCAAAGAATAATAAAATAATAATCATAGCGTGGTCCTGATACATACTCTGGGTCAGGTGCTTTAATCGTCAATACCTTGTAGTTATCACTACCAATACGAAAGGCCTCTGTAGAGGATTCAATTGCTTCAATGGCGATATCCCCGATATAAGCTCCTGCCATCTGGGCTTCCTGCTGAAGAACTGCTTCCTTCCTTACCTCATCATAGGTAGTGCGTGAAACCGATATAAACAAGGAGATTATTATAGCAACCATTCCTGTAATCAAAATCGTTACAATTAATTCTACCAGAGTATAGCCTTTATTATTGAATTGTTTATCTTGCCTCATGACTAGCACCTCCGGTTCTAAGAATTAATGTTAGTAAAAGCATCTACCTGTTTCCCTTATTATTATAATATTTATAGTTTCAGAACCTTCTAGAACAAGATCCTTATAATCTTCCATAAGGCCTCCTGTACTCTTCTTAAAATGAAAACTAATCCGTTCAGAAGTATGCACTGCTGGATCTGTTGACATTGTATAGCTTATGTATGTTTTAGCGTCTGCTGAGTCTTTAACCGACAGCTTGATCGCAGAGCTACATATCTTATATTCCTCTAGAATCTGTTCAGACGAACCATCATGAAAGATAATCTTAGCAAAATTATCTCCAACTGAATCCTGGTATAACTCCATTCGAACGGAACCCTCATTACGGATAATAGACTCTTGTCTTGTCTCGGAAAGGGCAAGTATAAGCTTTTGAGCCGCACTGTCAGTCTGGGAATTGTAATATGCAGAAAGGCCAACAACAGCACCAGAGGCTAGAATCCCAATAATCATGATAACTACGATTAATTCTATCAGAGTATATCCTGCATCCTTATTCATTTTGAACGCTTTCTCCATAACATCCCCCTTTCCCAATAGGCCATCGCCCTAGATCGATTAATTTTTTCTCCAATTGTCATAGGAAATGTTCACCAAATCAGAGGCATAAATATTGCTACCGTCACCAGTCGTACCTGACGATACACCCAATGAAAAATAAAGTGCTACAATTGCATTGTTCTGCATTAGGTAAGAGATATTGTCTGGATCCGCTTTTAGATTCACATTCCCCTGAATCGTCACTTTACCTCTAGCAATAATGAGACCAGTAAAGCTGGCACTGTTCTGTATGGTTACATCGCCCTTTGCAATGATGATTCCAGCTTTATTAGTACTTATGACTACATCATCTCCGGTTATCAGTGTGTAATTAACACTGTTTGCTGTATATCCTAGTTCTGTCTCCACCTGTACATTCTGGGTAATAAGGGACAGATTTACAATATTGTCCGTTAAGAAACCGTTGGTACTAGCTCCTGCAAAATTCTCATCTAGGCTTGTTACAAGTCCAGAGTATTTTGAAGAGAGTTCAATCTGTTTATTCTCAATAGCTGGATCACTAGTGGTATATTTTTTCCCCTGATAGGTAACTATTCCACCATTATAGCCAATAACATTACCTGTATTCTCTAGCACTGCAGGATCAAATAAGATCTGTCCATTTCCTAGCATACTCATACGACTACTCACTAGTTCATCGTTGGTAGTTAAATACTCCTCGAAATATTGAGTCGCCTTATCTGTACTTTGAAAATTCAGATAAAGATATATCATTGTTAAGGATGAATCATATTTAACCGCTGCAATTCGGTAAGGTTTTTCACGATTTACATAGTTTTCAAGGCGGATACCACCGTTTCTTCTACTAATTGAAATATCAACATAATAGTTGCTTGTGGGATCCGTGCTTAATTTATCAAATTCTTCTTCTGTCATGGGATTATGTCCAATACCCTTGATGCAATCACCAGGCACAAGGTAGGAAGCCTGTAGTCCACGATAGGATATTGATTCACCTTGACTAAAGGACAGGTTGTCTGAAGTCGTGCCATGTCCATATTGAAATGGAACTGAAACAAAGCTTTTACCTGCAATCCAGAGCTTAGTAACAGCAGAGAAGTCCAGAACAGCATCCTTAGCATTTAGAACAATGGAGCTGCTACCATCTGGGGTTCCGCTTACCAGCCGTATACCATTGGCATCTGTTGCCCCAAGGTAAGCATTATTTGCATTATATCCGTAATAAGATCCTTTTAGCTGGAATCTAGAAGCCTCCGCATCTAAGGTAAGGTCATCTGCTAGATAGAAATTTCCTTGCGCTGTAAGCTGCACTGGATTTGCTTGGCTAGAAACTCCATTGAGTAGAAGATTCTTAGCCCATAGATTCGTATAGCTTAAGGTACCTGTATAGTCGTATTCACCGTTAATTCCTTTGATATTGACTGAACTTCGATCAGAAAGTTCAATGGTGCTTCTTGACAATATTTTATCTGCATAAATTAAAAGATTGCTGTCACTATCAAAATGGATTCCATTTTTATTATATTTATCAGTAGTTGTTGCAACAGGATTATAGCCTCCACCGTAGAGGTTACCCTTTATTGTTCCCCAAATCGTGACACTATTGTTAATCTGTTCATCGGCAATGATGATGTATTCAGACGCTGCTAGGTTCATTCCTTTTACGGTATTAGACTGAAAGCCAGGATAGTTTACATTGAATACAAGATCTGTAGTAATCTCAGAAGTCATTCCCTGGGCATCCGTATAAGCAAAGGAAATATCCTTTAGGGTCAGAAGCTTAGCAGAAGTATCTAGTTCAACGGTTGGAGTCTCAAGCCACTTCACATTTGTGGAGCCAAACTTATAGAGTAATTGAAAGGGATCACTTGTAAATGCCGTTAGGAATTGGCTGTCTAAAAGCCCTTTTAACTCATTTAAAAATAAAGTCTTAAACAGGGTCTCATGCTGATCTGATGTCGTAGAAGTATACTGCTGCAACCACTTGGTGTAGGCGGTACGAACTGCCTGATCAGCTAGCTCATCTAAATGGGTCTTAAGCTCATCAACAACATTCTCAGCTGTATAAAAATTACTTGAGGACATTGCTGCTTTCTTCATTGTCTTCAGGTTATTTGAAGTATACACCAAAATGAGGGATGCTATAATGCCCACAAAAAGCATACACAGAATTACAAGAATCAGTGTATTGCCACTATTGTTTGTGTTAAACTTTTTCAATTTCATAAATACCCAAATACCCTCCTTACTAAGTGCATTACTTTAAGCTGTATCACTTATTCCGATATAATTGTGGATGATAGTTTCTGTATTAGCTTAGTAAAAGCAGATCCACTCTCATATATTTGAATGGTAACATCATAGATTCTTCCTTTATCTGAACTAATTTCCTTTAGCAGACGATCCTTTTCTATGGCGGAATTACTCGTAGAAGCCCAGCTAGTTCCGGATACATCAAGGGTTGCCTGACTAAAGAGATTCAATGTATTTGATGTACCAGACAAAACAACCGGAAGCTGTGAGGAAAATGTAGCTGTTTCAGGGGCCTGTAGCACCAGATAGATATTAAAATTCTCAGCAACTAGATTGTTTATTACTACCTTTTCATTTCTAAGGTCTGATACACTGCCATAGGGAGTATACATGAAAAATACATTTTTTAGGGTAGTACTAAGTACATCATCACAGTAGCCTGCATAATTTCTAGATAAAAATAAATTGGATGGATCGGAGCATATACCTTCAATAACTCCACCATTGTTTAGGATATTGTTAAAGGAATAATTAATATAGGAATTCAGTTTATATTTTTGTGTTCCAGTTAGACTATCCGTAACTTTTGAAAGCTCAAGTGTGGTAGTCCTTATTATTCTATCATTTAAAGCAATATCATTAAGAGTTGGTTTCGGTGTTGGAAGGGGAGTAACCACTGGTAGGGGCGGTAGCGTTCCACCTTCTGCAATTGCTCTATCATAGGCCTCCTCATAAGCACGGTAAATTACATCATTGGCATTGTTTACTAGCTCACAGGCAGCTACCCATTCATCGTAATAATAGCTTTCGTGAAGCTGCTTAAAATAGGTCTTTGCAAGATAATCATAGTCCGTTCCACTGCTTTTTGGATTAATCAAGGCTGTAGCCTGTGAATTAAATGCAGATATATCTGCGTATTTATAATCATTGGGTAGGCTTTCCGTTGGTGGTAAAGGCGGTGTTGGTG
>JAFAEB010000296.1 GCA_023424235.1 Bacillota bacterium | reverse complement strand
ATATAGAGCAGCAACTATATAACGAATATGTTTTCCCTGGTGGACGTGGTAGTACTAAATCATCCTTTGTCGGATTACAGGTAGTAGACCTTATCATGAAGAATGAGGGTGTACATGCTTTAGTTGCACGACAAGTAGCTGATACTCTTAGAACTTCCGTATTTGCTCAAATACAGTGGGCAATTAGTGCGTTAGGATTAGATGATGAATTCCATTGTACAGTTAGTCCGTTGGAGATCACACGCAAGACTACAGGGCAAAAGATATATTTTAGGGGTGCTGATGATCCTAATAAGATTAAGTCAATAAAGGTACCGTTTGGTTATATTGCTATATTATGGTTTGAAGAATTAGACCAGTTTGCAGGAGAAGAAGCAGTTCGTAAAATTGAACAATCTGTAATTCGTGGTGGTGAGAAAGCTTATATATTTAAGTCTTTTAACCCTCCTAAGTCTGCTAACAATTGGGCAAATAAGTATATCAAGATACCTAAAGCTACAAGGTTAGTAACTCATAATACTTACTTAGACGTTCCTAAACACTGGTTGGGTAAACCTTTCATAGATGAAGCTGAACACTTAAAAGAAGTAAATCCTACTGCTTATGAAAATGAGTACATGGGTGTTGCAAATGGTACAGGTGGGAATGTATTTGACAATGTGACCATCAGAGCAATCACAGATGAAGAAATAGCAGTAATGGACCGTTTATATTTTGGTGTTGACTGGGGATGGTACCCTGACCCTTGGGCATTTAATAAAGTGTATTATAATCCTTCACAACACAAGCTATACATACTGGATGAGGATAGGCGCAATAAGACCAAGAATGCAGAGACAGCTAGGATATTACAAGAAGAACATGGAATAGGCCCTAATGATAGAATTACATGTGATAGCGCAGAACAAAAGTCTATCAGTGATTATAAAGACTATGGATTGTTTGCAAGGGGTGCAATTAAAGGTCCAGGCAGTGTTGAGTATTCCATGAAGTGGCTAGCATCCTTAGTAGAGATTGTTATTGATAATAGACGTACTCCACATACCGCAGAGGAATTTATAGAGTATGAATATGAAAGAGATAAAGAAGGTAACATTATCAGTGGTTATCCAGATAAGAATAATCATCATATAGATGCTATAAGATATGCCCTAGAAGAAATATGGAAAAGGAGGGGGCAATAATTGTTTGAGAGATTAAGAGATTTCATAAGGCAGGTGATAGATAAAATGTTTAGTCGTAATACCTTAGAAAAAGAAATGAAAGTTGAAATTGTAACATCTGATAAAATGGCTAGAGCAATCAATGAATGGACTGAAATCTATGAGAATAGAGCTCCTTGGCTGTCTGAAACAGTACAGAGTATGAATCTAGGAGCAACAATAGCAAGTGAATATGCAAGATTAACCACTCTAGAGTTAGAATCTAAAGTTGAGGGTAACAAGTACTTGGATGATCAGTATCAAGAAGTGATAAAAAATATACGCATTTATACAGAGTATGCATGTGCCAAGGGTGGACTAGCATTAAAACCTTATGTCAACGGACAAAACATTGAAGTTGACCTTACACAAGCTGATTGCTTCTTCCCAACTTCATACAACAGCAGGGGGGACATAACAGGAGCCATATTCGTAGATACTAAGACCATAGGAGATAACCTCTATACAAGGCTGGAATATCACAACTTCACGAATGATGGTTATTACATATTCAATAAGGCTTATAAAACTAAAAACATAGAGGGTAATAATTCACTAGGAAAAGAAATACCGTTATCTGATATAGATGATTGGTCAGAATTAGAACCAGAAGTGTTAATACAGAATGTCGAAAAACCTTTATTTGCTTATTTTAAAATACCTATGGCAAATACGATAGATAATACTAGTCCTTTAGGTGTTTCGGTGTTCTCTAGGGCAATTAACGATATCAAAGAAGCAGATAAGCAATATTCTAGGTTACTATGGGAATTTGAAGGCAGTGAATTAGCAGTAGATGCTAGTATTGATTGTTTTAAAGTAAGTGGCAAAGGTGAATATGAGGTACCTCACGGAAAAGAAAGGTTGTTTAGAAAACTTAATTTTGAAGCTAATGAATATAAAAAACCTTTTGAAGTATTCTCGCCTACAATAAGAGACCAATCGTTATTAAATGGTCTAAACACAATTTTAAAGCAAATAGAGTATAAATGTGGTCTTGCTTATGGAACCATATCAGATCCGCAACAAGTCGATAAAACAGCCGAAGAAATCAAGACAAGTAAGCAAAGGTCTTATCAATCGGTTACCGATACTCAAAAAGCACTCCAAAAAGCTTTAGAGCATTTAGTTTATTGTATGTCTGTGATTGGTCAGTTATCTGGATTACCTACGAAAGGAAAGAATGAAGTTTCTTTCAAATGGGATGATAGCATTATTGTTGATGCAGAGAAAGAAAGAGAACAAGACCGTAAAGACGTTGCAATGGGAGTAATGAGCCATGCAGAGTATCGTTCTAAATGGTACGGTGAAACGTTGGAAGAAGCACAAAGCAAATTACCAGAACAAGCTGATTTAGTACAAGAATAGGAGGAAAATATGAAGTATAGAAAGAAACCAGTAGTAATCGAAGCTTTTAAATGGACAGGTGACCAAAACCAAACAGAAGAACCACTATGGATTGTAGATGCCATAAATAACGGTTCGGTTGTAATACCTAATTCTGAATGGTCAATCAATCACTATGGCTTTTTCGCAATGGAAATAAACACCTTAGAAGGTGTCATGGTTGCAAAACAAGGAGATTACATTATTAAAGGTATTCAAGGTGAAATATATCCATGTAAGCCAGATATATTCGAGCAAACTTATGAGCAGCTAGAAGACTTCTTTCCTAAAGACCTTGGCAATGGATTTTCAAGATTATGATAGGATGGTGATGTAATTGTTTACACCTTCCGAATTAGAAGAAATCCCTATTGAAATTCAGAGAATATTCAGTGATTTAGAAATGCGTATCATGGTAGACATAGTAGAGCGCATATCTTCAATCGATGAAATATCAAGAACTACCGACTGGAGAATATACACTCTTAGTAGAATGGGTATCTCATCCGAGGATATCAAAAAACATATTCAAATTACACTCAATAAATCAGATGCAGAGATTGAAAGAATTTACAATAAAGTATTAGAGGAAGGATATGCAAGAGATAAGAGTTTGTATGAAGCAGTTGGAAAACCTTTTATTCCTTACGAAAAAAATACAGAACTGCAAGATTACATACATACCATGAAAGAGCAAACAAAAGCTGACTTAGTCAATATAACGCAATCTATGGGCATTGCTACTGATACGACAGGCAGAAGAGTATTTAATAATTTAACTAGCTACTATCAAAGAATACTTGATAATGCAGTTACAGACATTACAACAGGCACATTTGATTATAATTCACTTATTAAAAAAGTAATAAATGAAATGACTAGCAGTGGAATACGTTCAGTGG
>JAFAEB010000260.1 GCA_023424235.1 Bacillota bacterium | reverse complement strand
TACCTACTGTTCAAAAGGCATATGATACGGACTTTATATCAGAAGAACCTTTAAGAGTAGCTTTTAAAGAGCAATTACAATATGGTAAAGCTTATCCATCCGTTGCAGGTTGGGGCCCATCAGAAACGATACTTCAAAAAGGTTTAAGTAATGTATGGGATAACGTTATGGGTGTATACGGTAGTTATGACCCTGCTAAAACGAAAGAATTCCTAGAACAAACTGCGAACGAATGTACAATGATATATAACCAATAATAAAATTAATTTCAAATAAACCGCTGCAATGTCTAATCACTTGTTGCAGTGGTTTATTTTTGAGAGGTGCAGATATGAGGCAGAGTGAAGTAAAAAGAAAAAGAAAGATAGGTAAAAGGAGTAAGGTTGGGCTAATCGCTCGAGTTAGAAATAACAAATTAGCTTATATTTTGATTACTCCAGCAATTGTGGGCATGATACTGATACATTTTATACCAATAATATCTGGTATTTTCATGTCTTTTTTAAAACTAAACCAATTTACTTTAAAACAATTTTTAAAGGCACCTTTTATAGGACTTGATAATTATAAATCTATCTTATTTGATCCAAAGAGCACAATACGTTCAGGCTTTTTAGATGCACTAAGGAATACTGCAATATTTGGTCTTATCTGTAGTGTACTAGTAATTGGTATAGCGCTTATTTTGGCTATTTTACTAAACAGACAATTTAAATTTCGTGGTCTTGCAAGAACCTTATTAATGACTCCTTGGGTTGTCCCTTCCTTCGTTGTTGGTATGTTATGGGGATTTATGTGGCAGAACGATGGAATTATTAACAAAGTTCTAGTTGATTTCATGCATTTATTTCCTGAAAAACCTTTTTGGCTGACAGGTCCAATGGTTATGGTGGCTATCATTATTCCTACTATATGGAGGCAGATTCCTTTTGTTATGTTAATGTTACTAGCAGGCCTTCAACAGATACCCGATGAGTATTATGAAGCATCAAAAATTGATGGTGCTAATGCATGGGGACGATTACGTCATGTTACCTTGCCATTACTTCGTCCTGTTTTATCCATACAAATATTAAATGGAATAATTAATTATGTATATTCCTTTAACATCGTTGCTATGATGTTTGGTCACGGAGCAGGTTTTCCAGGAAAGTATGGTGACTTGCTAATGACAAATATAAATCGTAATTCATTTCAAATATGGCAATTTGGCACCGGTGCAGCTGCTACAGTAATTGTAATGATTTGTGTAATGCTATTAGTAGCAGTATGGTATAAAGTTTTTCAAAATGATTTGGTTATGAAAGATTAGAGGTGGCTATGAATTATAAAACGAGAAAAAAATTATATAATATTTTAGCAAACACAGTATTACTCATTTTTGTATTTTTTGCAATTGCTCCGATTATATGGATGATATTAACCTCATTCATGACCCAAGGTGAAATTGTAACAGGTAAGTATGGAGTACCAATACATTATGAAAATTATATTGAAATGTGGAAGAATGTAAACTTTTTTCAATACTTTAGAAATAGTATTATAATCTGTGCGTCAACGACGGTAGTGGCTTTAACAATTGCAACTATAGCTGGATATGCAGTATCAAGGTTTCAATTTCCAGGAGCTAATATCTTTGGAGCTACCGTATTAGCTACACAAATGGTTCCAGGTATTATGTTTTTATTACCTCTTTATCTATTGTTTATACAAGTTCAGGATAAATTAGGAATAAGGCTTATTAATACATATCAAGGTGTTGTTATTGTCTATTCTGCTTTTTTTATTCCATTTAGTATATGGATTTTAAGAGGTTTTTTTGCAAGCATTCCACTGGAATTAGAGGAAGCAGCGATTATCGATGGATGCAGTAGGTTTGGAGCATTTATTAGAGTAATCCTACCTGTTGCTAGGGTAGGATTAATTGCTACAGGCGTATATATTTTCTTAATGGCTTGGGATGAACTTTTATTTGCATGGGTATTAACCACATCAGCGGATGTAGCAACCATTCCGGTTGGTATACGTCTTTACGTAGGTAACTACCAGAATCGATATGATTTACTTATGGCAGCTGGATGTGTGACTACCTTACCAGTATTAGTTATGTTTTTTGGTTTACAAAAGTACTTTGTTACTGGAATGACTGCTGGTGCTGTAAAAGGATAAGTTAAAGAGAAGGAAATTATAAAATTGATTGATTAAACTTAGGTGAATACGAGGTATTCATCTAAGTTTATTCGTCTGATAATCACTAAATAGGGGTATCAATAGATGATAAGTATAAGTTGAGATATTAGGGCTATCCTTAGTTGGATAAGCTTGATTGACAGGAAAAATATTGATATAATTTACTTATTCATAATGTGAATATAAAGTTAAATATATCTGAAAGGTGGTCAAGATAAGCTTGAAAAGTAAGCAAATGGTAAAACTATTAATTTGTTTGGGAATTCTGTTAGGCTTCTTAATCCTTAAAATCTACTCAGATTTCATATGGGGAGAAAAAATGGACAAGAAAAATGCAGATGATGTAATACATATCTGGACAATCCATGGTGACACAGAAAAAGCACTGAGAAAAGTTATAGATGCATACGAATTGCAAAATCCTAATATTAAATTTGACATAACAGTTTATAAAAATGAAGTTTACCAAGCCGCTATAAATAATGCTTTATTGACTGACAGCCTTCCAGATATGTTTTTTTGGTGGGGATTTAGTAAATTAGAAAGACTTGTAGATGCCAATATGGTCTATGAAATAACAAGTGAAATTAAAAGCAATCCTATAAATTCTAAAATTATTGATGGTACTATGGATGCATTTACTTTTCAGGATAAGGTATATGCACTCCCATTATATGGATGGGCAGCTACTTTATTTTGCAATCGTAGTATTTTTAATGGTTATAAACTAGAATACCCTAGAGACTATGATGATTTTGTCACTGTATTAAAGAAGCTAGAAGAAAATAATGAAATTCCAATCATAACAGGAGCAAAAGAAGGTTGGTTATCTTCACTTTATTATATGAGTTTAGTTCAAGGTGAGGATACTGGTAATAATATATTTCTAGCGGTAAAAAATAATTCACTTTTTACATCAAGTCAGTTTACAAGAGCTACCCAAAAATTAAATGCTCTTGTTCAGATGAAGGCATGGCAGGATAATTATTTAGAAAGTGATGCATATAATGCAGCGTATTCATTTTCACAAGGAAAAGGTGCAATGCTGTATTATGGTAGTTGGGCAACTACATTTATAGAGGGTGAAACTTCTAAAATCGCAAAGGAAGTTGATATTATTCCTTTTCCTAACGGTAATAATTTAGAAGGTATTGGAGGGTTTGTAGATACCTTTATTATAAATAATGAAGGTTTGATTCCTAAAAAAGATGAGTATATCTCAATGTATATAGATTTAATGTATGAAATGTCCAATATTATAATACATGAGATAGGGGGAGGTATTCCTGTTTATCACGATCAGAAAATTGATAAAGAACGTTTTCCATTGTTACATGCGTGTTGGGAAATAAATAAAAACCGAAAACTCTATCCTGCATACGATCAAATCATGTCCGAGGAACTTTCAGCACAATATTACTATTTGCTAAATGAGTTAATGGCAGGAGAGCTTGGAACAGAGGATTTTATAAAAGGATTAGTATTACAATAATCTTTTCTTAATAATATAATCTAAGAATTTCATAATTTAGTATACTATTTAATAAAGACTTTTACCCTTATACTATAAAGGTATTCTTCTATGAATAAATAGATGGGATTACATACTTAGGTTATTAAACAATGGAGGAGACGGTTTTTATGAGTAAATTGGTTAGGGGTATTATAATATTAACAATAAGCCTATTATGTATTGGATGTGAACAGAAAAAGATAAGTGTCGAGAGTCAAACAAGTGATGAAAGTATTAGTGAGGAAATAACAGGAGAATTAGATGAAAAGTCAGAAGATTCAGAGCTAGAGGAAAAGGATAAAGATTCATTACTTACAGATTCCAATGAGAAGGAAGAAGAGGAACAATTAATAGTAACCTTAGAAACAAGTCTGGATGATTATGATAGCAAGCTCTTTGAAAAGGCAAACGGTTGGACCAATGGTTATATGTTTGACTGTACTTGGAGAGAGTCTAACGTTACTTTTAAAGATGGTATTATGAATTTAATGATTGACTCTGATGGCGAAAATGCTAGCCCAAAATGGTCCGGTGGTGAATATAGAACGAGAAAATTTTTTAGTTACGGATTGTTTGAAGTTCGAATGAAACCAATAAAAAATGATGGCGTTGTATCTTCTTTTTTTACCTATACTGGTCCAAGTGATAATAACCCATGGGATGAAATTGATATTGAGTTTTTAGGTAAAGATACTACTAAAATACAATTGAATTATTTTACCAATGGTGTTGGGGAACATGAATACATACATGATTTAGGATTTGATGCATCTTTAGAATTTCACACTTACGGATTTCGCTGGCTACCCGACTCCATCACATGGTATGTAGATGGAGAAGAAGTATATACAGCTACTACAAATATCCCAAGTACACCGAGTAAAGTAATGATGAATGTATGGCCTGGTATAGGTGTGGATGGATGGCTTAATGCATTTGATGGTAAGGTCCCACTAACGGCAGAATATGATTGGATAAAAATCACACAATTCGATAATATTGATAAGGATAATTCATCTAAATAAAATTAATCTTATAAACTTATATATAAAATCAAGGACATATGTCAAAGTACATAAGTCCTTTTTTATAGTTTTAAGTTGAAACTAAGAGTTAAATGGTATATTATTACTAAGGAGGTTTATCTCCAATTATACTTGATGAGGTGTTATATGATCGGAAAATTTTTTTTATGGCATAAAAAAGAAATTATTAGAATTACAAAAATTATAATAGCTCTAATAATTGTAATCATTGTGATAGAAAGATTATATAATAATCTTGATGTATTTCAAACAGAGGCAATGGAAGCGGATTACTATGGAATCTTAGATGCTAGATTTACGAAAAATGAAAAGTATAAAGAGTTTGAATACCTATATGAATTCTTTGAAGAAAATTATCCTTTCTTTAAAGTAAATGAACGAGTGAATAAAGTTAATTGGTTAAAAAATAAAAATAAATATAAACGGATTCTTAGAAATGCCAAAGGTGATGCAGAGTATTTGGTTGCTGTTAGTAATATACTTAGCGATTTACATGATTCAAATACATACGTGTTAACTGGTGATACTTATCGAAGATTTTATATGTATTATTACCCGAATCTTACCAAGCCTCTTAATAACCCAAGAGCCTATGCTAGATATAATTTTAGTGGAGACATCGATAGTATTGTAT
>JAFAEB010000243.1 GCA_023424235.1 Bacillota bacterium | reverse complement strand
TAGAGATATAACTTGTATCGTTAACATTTAGTTGTAAAGTAGATTATGGTATAGTAGTGTGTATTAAGGTAATTATTAAAATATCTAGAATATATGATACATTAGGAGGAAGAATGGGTATTGTTATAGCAGTAGCTACCTATAATAGAGTAGTTGTAAAAAGTGACGGATTTATTGAGGATAATAATCATAATTGCTATGAAGATTATGAAAAAATGCATCTATTAAATGAACAATGTATGATAGGTACTTTAGGAAGCAAAGAGTTGTGTGAAAAGCTTATAAATGAATATAAGAACTTAGCATTAAGTCAGAATATCGACTTAACATCTTTACCGCCAACAACGGTTGTTTATGATTTATGTGAATTATTAAAAGCTATGAATGAAGATAATGATGATATGTCCATCTTTGTTACAGGGAAAGAAAAAGATAATATTGTATTATTTGGTTTTACAAGCTATGATAATTACGAGATATTTAATTTTTCACCAGATGATGAAAAAAGTACCAAATACATTGTATTTGGAAGTGATATACAAAAAAAAGGAATGGAATTTTCAAAATTCTATCGTGCAGATGTGAGCATTGAAACAACCATGAATAATTATATTCGCTATGTAAAATCCATTGATTCTAGTGTAAATGATCATATTTTTACTAGAAAGATAAATCGATAGCATTTGGAATAAAATTAGTATTTGATTTAAGTAAAGTATAAAAGCTATTTGATATAAATAACCAATAAGAAAAGCCACCGTTAAGATTTTAATCTAACGGTGGCTTTTCTTACATCAAGTTAACTTAAAACAGCTCGTACGGGAATCGAACCCGTGTTTCCGCCGTGAGAGGGCGGCGTGGTGACCTCTTGACCAACGAGCCTTGACAACGAAATTATTATATTATAATCAAACATAAAAAGCAAGTATTATTTTGAAAAATCTTAAATTTTATTCTATTTCTTGTCTTTCAATTAATAAAGGAGAAAATGCACTACAAGTATCAGACCGTTACAATGTATGAACACCTGCTAATTGGGTAGCAAATAATCCCGTAATCTTGCATGCACCAGCTACCTATGATGATTTATTATGATTTATTACAAAGAGAAGAAATGACGGAAGATAGTGATATTACATGTCTTGGACCGTTTTGGTGTTATAAAGATCTATCACCTATATAGTTAATAAAAGAGTATTTCATTTAGCTTAAGCTCATGAAGTACTTTTTTATGGGATTAATTAAGAAGGGTAACAATTGTTCCATATTAATAATTCTGTAATTTGATAAAATGATAAAGGGATATGAAAAGAGACGTGAGTCAATATTTTTATACTGATATGTTTAAACCTTAAATAAGAGTTAGAGATTGGAGATAAATTGAGAAGAATTATAAGTATTATTTGCATATTAATAGGTTTAATGTTACTTTCTTATCCTATGATGGATAAGATTCAATACAATAGAAGACAAAAGCAATTAATAGAAACATTCGAGAGTATTGGATTAGATAATAGTGCTGGCGATATTGGGGTTAGTGATGAACTAAAAAATGAAATATTAGAAAATGTATATGAAAGTGAAAACAATAGAGATAGTTATACATCGAATGAACATTTGATAGCTGAGAAACATCAGGATCTAGAGGATGTAGTAGGTATCATACGAATCTCAAGTATTGATTTAAATATGATTATATATAATGGTGCTAGTGAAGAAAAACTAAGTAAAGGAATTGGTATGATTGAGACAGAGAAAAAAATAGGTATTAATAATGTAGGACTTGCAGGACATCGTTCTACTACATATGGAAAGCAATTTAATCGACTGGATGAAGTTTCATTATCGGATATCATTGTTGTACATACAATGAATAATACGTATGAGTTTGAAGTTATTAAAAGCTTTGTGGTACATAAATCAGAAATTAATGTATTAGATGACCAAAAGGAGCCATTGCTAACTTTAGTTACATGCACTCCTTTAGGTAAAAAAAATCCAAGTGAAAGATTAATAATTCAAGCAAAATTAACTAAATAGATTATTTAGAGTATTTTAGAGTAACAATTGTTCCATTTCATTCCTGTTATTATTTGTTAAAATGAAGAGGAACTAGTAATTCTGGACCACTTTTACAAAGTTTATCTCTGTAATTATTTATTGGTTGAGAGGTACTAGCATAAAAATAAAAGGAGAAAATGATGAAGAAAATAAAAAAAATTGCTGCAGTTATATTAATATTTGTGTTATTAATTCACACTTTTACTAATCCAGTATTATTGCACGCTAATAATTTGCTAAATGAAACGAATATGAGTGGAGATGATGAATTAATTGGCTTAACCCAGGTGGCAACTGTAGTTACTGGTTCGGCCATTGTTCCAACTGTTGTTACAGGATCATCTATTACTGTAGATCCTAGCATTATACATACGATAAAAGCATCAAAAGATGGAATAGCGCTTGCTAATATAGTAAATTACCGTCCTTTAATGGGTGATAAGGTTAGATTAGAAATAAAGTTTACATTAGAATCAGGACATTCATACGGTGCTGGTTCTGTTTTAACCTATACTTTGCCCGCTCCTCTAAAAGCAGCGAGTGGTACAGGAAGTTTATTGGATGAGGGACAAGAATATGCTACATATAAAGTGGAAGCTGGCAATGTTGTTATAACATTTAATGAAAATATAAGGTCTTATGATAATGGTTTAGAAGTTCATGGATTTTTTGCGATAGAAGCAACCTATTCATCTAATGCTACTGATTTAAAACAAGATTTAATCTTACCAGATAAGGATGAGATTAGTGGTTTTGTAACTATTCCATTGTATTTTAAACCTATAGGTGGAAGCGATATTGTAAAATCAGTAAATCCATTGACAGGGAATAATACCAAGTTTGTAACATGGACTGTTAATGTAAATACTGTGATAGATAATTTAGGTATTGGTAAGGAATTTAAAGATATACTAATTACAACGAATCATTCATATGAAGCTGATTCTTTAAAGGTAATTCGATATCTACTAGCTCCAGACGGGAAAACTAGAACAGGTGAAATCGATGTAACGAGTGATTTTAATCAATTACAAGGTACAGAGACAGAATTTTCATTAAATCTCACGGGTGAGTATGCATTTGAAATCTCATATAATACGATTCCAAAGGATACAGAAGACGAGAGTCAAGTTATAAAAAACAGAGCACGTTTTAACGGTAAATCAGTTGAGAAATCATCTACTATTTTTTATGGTAAACCTTTAGACAAAACTGCTATAAAACAGAGTGATGGAACGACTGATTGGACGATCACCGTGAACGCAAATGAAAAGACAGTTCTAGCAGGCACAATTATTTCAGATAATTGGTCAGTAGGTCATAAATTAAAATCTGGAAGTTTCAAGATTAATGGCAGTACTAGCATTTCACCTGATTTTGAAATAGATTTAGCTAGCAATCAAGAAGGATTTACAGTTAAGTTATTAAATAATATATTAAATAAATTCGAAATTACATATACAACAGAATTAGTTGACGAAAATAATATAGTTTCTACGAACATACCAATCACCAATAGAGTGGTCCGAAGTGATCGACCATTAGATATTAAATTACTAACCATTCAATATAATCAAAATATTCTAAGAAAGACCAATAGTGAACCTAACTATAAGAATAAAACCATAGATTGGACCATAGAAATAAATAGTGCTTCTTATGAGATGGATTCAATATTATTAGAAGATATTTTTGATAACAAGAATTTAAAAATAGTAGACGGTACCTTTCAAGTTAAAAAAGGAAATACTCTACTTAAGGAATCAACTGACTATATATTTACTCATAAAGATAATATTATTGGTGATAAGAAAGGTGGTTTCTCACTAAGTATTCCTAATTCAACAAGTAAAAATAGTAAGATAATTATCACATACACAACTGAATATGATATTAAGGACTTAACCAATCCATCTGCTCAAATTTATAGTAATAGCGGTGTATTAAGATGGTATACAAATGGAAAATTATATTCATCTACAATCATAACTAAAACAGTTGATGTAAATAATCAACAAAAACACAATGGATATAAAGAAGGCATATATAATTATGAAAATAAAAAGTTTATGTGGCAAGTTGGAATAAATTATAATTATGATACAATAGTAACTCCTGTATTTGTTGACACCTTATCTTCATCCCAAGAGGTTATTCGTGAATCGATAATGATATATCCATTGGACTTAAGTACAGGTGGTAATGGTAGTATTAATGAGCAGACACCTTTAATAGAAGGTATTGATTATGAGTTAACAAATTCACCACTAACCAATACATTTACCATCACTTTTTTATATTCGATTCATTCACCTTACCGAATTATGTATGAATCGGTTACAAAATACGATTATTATGCTCCTAATAATATGAATCAAAAACATGTAGTTGAGAATGAAGCAGTTTTGTATAATAATTCTACAGTGCATAGTAAATGGGAAGTTCCTGGCGGTATAACAGTAGAACATTCAGATAAGTTAATAAATAAACTAGCGAGCCAAGTTGGTGGTTCGACAGGAACAGGATCTGCAAAAGTTAACTGGTCATTAAATCTAAATTGGAGTCAATCTACATTAATAAACCCAATAATTAAAGATACGATTGGAAAAGATTCAGAAGGAAATCCAAATCAGATGATTTACAAGGATAGTTTGTGTATATATGAAGTAAATTTCAATGGAACGAATCAAACACCAATACTTGGTAGAAAACACTTACCAGGAACACCTTTAGAGGGGCTTTATTATGTAACGTTTCACGAAGGTGTTAGTGAACCTACTTTTACCATTACATTTAATCAGGATATTAACAAAGCTTATGTGGTGCAATATGACAGCTATTTTTTAGGTGCAGATAATACTAATATCGAAAATACTGCACTACTTTCATATGGTTATAAATCTAATGATCAAAGTACCCAAAGTGGTGCCATAGATGATGCAGTATATTCTGCCACATTTCGTTACTATGGTGGGGCATCAGCCATAAAAGGACAGCTGCAAATTACTAAAGTTGATAAAGACAATCCGAATCTTAGATTATCAGGAGCTATTTTTCAATTATGGAATAAAGCATCTAATGGTATATTAATTGAAGAAGTTTCAAGTGATGTTAACGGAGTTTATACCTTTCTTACTAAGGTTGGACAAGGTGATTATTACTTAATCGAGACAAAAGCTCCGGATGGTTATAGTTTAGAGGATAGTGAGTATAAGTCTCTTAAAAAAGTTAGTATTAAGGACATAGGAGCTATAAAAACACCAAATTATGTGGAAAAAGTTGAGGTAGCAAATCGTAAGATTCACCAGTCAATCCAATTATTAAAGCTTGATAGTACCGATGCAACCTTAAAATTAGAAGGAGCAGAGTTTAACTTATATCATTATGATGGTACGATTGTTACTCATGATAAGGATGGTCTAATAATACCACAAACTTATACAACGAATCGTGATGGAATTATTTTGATAGAGAATTTAACACCAGGAAATTATAAGTTAGTTGAAGTAACTGCACCAGCTGGATATTGGTTAGATGATACACCGATTCACTTTACCATATCAGCAAATCAATTAGTTCCAATAAGTGTTATCGTTACTAATACTAAAGTTGGTAATCTAATAATTAAAAAGGTAGATAATAACCAAACACAATTACCACTTTATGGAGCAGAATTTAAACTTTATGATCTGGTTGGAAATGAAGTGGCACAGGCAGTCACTTCGCCTAGTGGGATAGCAGAATTTAATAATATAAAATATGGTTCTTATATTTTAAAAGAAACAGTAGCTCCACAGGGATATTTATTAGATTCAAAAAGTGATATTGTTAAAGGAATCTCAATAACAATTAATTCCAAGTTACACGATTTATCTGCTACACCATTTACTAATAAAAAAATTATAAATGCTTTTAAGTTAAGCAAAAAAGATGCAGATTCATTAGAAACTCTAAATGGTGCAGTATTTGATTTATATGTTAAAGATAGCTCATCAAAGGAATACGTTATAGCGAAGGATGAGGATGGTAAGGAAATTAAGAATCTAATAACGAATGACCTGGGTGAGATTCAAGTTGGAAATCTACTGCCTGGTGAATACCGATTGATTGAATCAAAAGCACCAAGATATTATGTATTAGATACAACTCCGTACGACTTTATAATTACAAACAATCAGACTTCATTTTCTAATGTAACAGTTACAAATACTCGTGGTATGGGCGAAATAATAATAACAAAAGTTGATGGGGATGATCATAGTATATTACTTTCAGATGTCGAATTTTTACTTACTAATCATGATAACTCCATAAACATTACAGGTACAACTGTAAATGGTAATTTAAAGTTTAGTGGTTTACCATATGATACATATAAGATTACTGAAATAAAAGCACACAAAGATTACATATTAGATAATGTAGAACATACCATAGTTCTAGATTCTAGTAAAAACTTATTTAGTAAGAGTATAGTAGTAGAGAATACAAAGGCAAAACGTTCTGTTATCTTAACAAAATATAATGAGAGCAAATTATTAAGATTGGAGAATGCAATCTTTGAATTAAAGCAGGCTGTATATGATAAGGATGGTATATTGGACTATCAAGTTGTCACTAATATTGATAAAAACACATTAACAACAAACGATAAAGGTGAGTTATATTTAAATGATTTAGAGATAGGTATTTATCAACTAATAGAAATTGTAGCACCGAATGGATACTTGCTAAATAAGGAACCAATTGATTTTGAGATCACAAGAGATCAAATATCAATTTTACAATTAGAGAAAGTGAATTATCGTACTCCAATTGTAATACCTGTAGAACCTAATATTCCGATTATACCTGAAAAACCAGAAGTCCTACCACCAACTACTCCAGAACTACCTCAAATACCAAATGAACCAGAGGAAGCAGAAGTAGATACACCAGTTAAACCTAACGAATCAGATGATGTAGCAGTCAAAGAGATTGAAGTTATTGAAACGATTGATATGAAAACACCAAAAGATAAGTCAGTTAAGACTAAAGTTAATATACCAGAAGGAAGTAGTGTTAAAGTAATTCCTCCTAAAAAGGGAATCGTAACATTGGATGAAGAAGGTGGATTAACATATACACCGAATGAAGAAGTAGTAGGAAAAGATCAATTTACTATCGTGGTAACAGATTCTAATGGATTATTGAATCAAATAATAGTAAATGTTTTAATTGGAGAATCAAATAATGTGAATCCCTCAATGCATGATAATAACACATTACCAAAGACTGGTGAAGCTAGACCGTTTTTACTTTATTTTACAGGTTTTATTTTTATCTTCTTAGGATTTGTTTTATTTAGAGGGAAAAGGATAAGATAAGATTAATTAATATAAGCTATATATAAAGTATTCCAGATAAGTGTGAAACTTTTTGGAATACTTTATTTTTGGGAATGAAATTATAGTTACACAGTTATATATAGTTACGAATAGAAAAAGTGGAGGGTACTATGTCAGATTCGATATTGATTTGTAAGTTAGAAGAAAATTTAGATATGTTAAATAAAATGTATGATGCAGTGAGATTAGTTAATCCAGTAACAAAAAAGGTAATGCATTATCATGTGAATGAAGCATTAGAAGATCAAAGTTATTGTTATGCATATTGGAATACTGGACGATTATGTGAGAACTGTGTTTCTATGCGAGCTTCGATCAATAATAGATCATTTATGAAGATGGAGCTATGTGGAAATAAAATCTTAATGATAACATCAATACCAGTAGAAGATGAGAAAGCTACTTTAGTAGTTGAATTATTTAAAAATGTGACTGAAACAATGATGTTAGAGAATGGTATAGATTCAGAAAATAATTTAGTAGCTAATTTATTACATGAAATGAATTATAGGATTATGAAAGATGATTTAACAAATTTATACAATAAACTATTTTTGAAAGAACGTTTACCTGCTGATATGGTAAGGTCAAGATTAACAGGGTCAAATTTATCCATATTATTTATTGATATTGATAATTTTAAAAGTATAAATGATAACTGTGGGCATACATTTGGTGACCATGTTTTAAAGGAAGTAACTAGTTTGATAATGGGCCATGTAAAAAATGAAAACGATTGGGTGGCAAGATATGGTGGGGATGAGATTGTTATATGCTTAAATGAAACCGATGAAACGATGGCTTACCAAATAGGCGAAAAAATGAGAAAAAATATAGAAGAAACTTATTATGTATGTAATGGAAATAAAATCAATACAACAGTTTCAATTGGCGTGCATATGATTAATGATGTGCAAGAGGTGGAAGATGTTTTAAGTATGGCAGATAATAAAATGTATAAAGCAAAAAAGAAAGGGAAAAATCTTGTATTTAATTGACTTAACTTAAATACATAATTGTAGCCTATTTGCCATACATGAGAGATAATCATGATACAGATGATTGACAAATAATCATTTAAAACTTATAATGAAATACTAGCAGATAATGTCTAATTTTAATTAAGATATAAAGCATTAGGATATTATGTAGGAGGCAAAAGCGTGAAAGCATATGGAGTGAATGAACTCAGAAAAATGTATTTAGACTTTTTTGAAAGTAAAGGTCATCTTAAAATGAACAGTTTTTCTCTTGTACCTCAAAATGACAAGAGTTTATTATTAATCAATTCAGGTATGGCACCACTAAAACCTTATTTTACTGGGCAAGAAATACCACCTTCAAAAAGAGTAACTACTTGTCAAAAGTGTATTCGTACAGGTGATATTGAAAATGTTGGTAAGACAGCTAGACATGGTACTTTCTTTGAAATGCTTGGTAACTTCTCCTTTGGTGATTACTTCAAACATGAAGCAATTGCATGGTCTTGGGAGTTTTTAACCAAAGTTGTTGGTCTTTCTAGTGACAGATTATTTCCATCTGTATATGAAGAAGATGATGAAGCATTTGAAATTTGGAATAAAGAAATTGGTATACCAGCAGATAAAATTTTCCGCATGGGAAAAGCAGATAACTTCTGGGAACATGGTGCAGGCCCATGTGGTCCATGTTCTGAAATCTACTACGATCGTGGTTTAAAATATGGTTGTGGTGAAGAAGGCTGTACGGTTGGCTGTGAATGTGACAGATTTATTGAAGTTTGGAACAATGTATTTACCCAATTTGAAAGTGATGGTAATGGTAAATATACAGAATTAACGAATAAAAATATAGATACAGGAATGGGTCTTGAAAGACTTGCAACAGTAGTTCAAGATGTTGACTCTATTTTTGATGTAGATACGATTCGTGCCCTTCGCGAAAAAGTTTGCGAAGTAGCAGGAGTAAGCTATAAAGAGAATCCGAAAACAGATATTTCTATCCGTTTAATTACCGATCATATCCGTTCTGTAACCTTTATGATATCAGATGGTATAATTCCATCCAATGAAGGAAGAGGTTACGTTCTTCGTAGATTATTAAGACGTGCAGCTCGTCATGGAAGATTATTAGGTATTAAGGATCGTTTCCTTGCAACTCTAAGCACGACTGTAATCGAAGAATCGAAAGATGGCTATCCTGAATTAGAAGAGAAAAAAGACTATATCTTAAAACTTCTTACTATAGAAGAAGATAATTTTAATAAAACAATTGATCAAGGTTTATCTATTTTAGCGGAATTAGAAGATGAATTAGTGAAAGCAGGTAGTAAGGTATTATCAGGAGATGATGCTTTTAAATTATATGATACCTATGGTTTCCCTCTTGACCTAACAAAGGAGATTCTAGAAGAAAAAGGCATAAGTGTTGACGAAGAAGGCTTTACAAAAGCAATGAACGTACAAAGAGAAACTGCAAGAAGTGCTCGTGCGGTTACTAACTATATGGGTGCAGATGAAACAGTTTATTTACAATTAGATCCTAGCTTAACATCTAGCTTTATTGGGTATGATAACTATACTTATCAGTCCAATGTAACAGCGCTAACAACAGATACAGAAGTTGTAAGTGAATTAGTTGCAGGACAAACAGGCACCATCTTTGTAAAGGAAACACCTTTCTATGCAACAAGTGGTGGACAAGTAGCTGATTATGGTGTGATTTCTACAGCTGATAGTGAATTTGTAGTAGAAGATACAATTAAACTTCAAGGTGGAAAAATTGGCCATGTTGGTAAGGTAACAAAGGGTATGTTTAAATTAAATGAAGAAGTTACCCTAACAATAGATAAAGAAAAAAGACTCGCTACCGGTAAAAACCATAGTGCAACACATCTTCTACAAAAGGCATTAAAGCTTGTACTTGGAAATCACGTAGAACAAGCAGGTTCCTATGTTACGAGTGAACGCTTAAGATTCGACTTTACTCATTTTTCTGCTTTAACAAAAGAAGAGGTAGAAAAGGTTGAGAAAATTGTTAATGATGAAATAATGGAAGGCTTAGAAGTTAGCACTGCTATTATGTCTATTGAAGATGCGAAAAAGTCTGGTGCTATGGCTTTATTTGGTGAAAAATATGGTGATAGTGTTCGTGTAGTATCTATGGGAGACTTTAGTAAAGAACTTTGTGGTGGTACTCATGTTAATAATACTTCTACTATCTCAGTATTTAAGATTATATCTGAAACTGGTGTTGCTGCTGGTGTAAGAAGAATTGAGGCATTAACTTCAAGTGGCGTATTTGCTTATTATAGTGAAATTGAGCAAGAATTTAATAATGCAGCAAGAATTGCAAAAACTGAACCAAGTATGTTAGCGAAGAGAATCGAACATTTACAAGATGAAATAAAAGCACTTCAATCTGAAAATGAAAAATTAAAGAATAAATTAGCAAAAGATGCAATTGGCGATGTTATGAATCAAGTAGTTGAAGTTAAAGGTGTTAAATTATTAGCTACAAAAGTTCCTGATGTTGATATGAATGGTCTTCGTAACTTAGGTGATAGCTTAAAAGATAAGTTAGGCGAAGGTGTAATTGTATTAGTATCTGCTATGGGTAGTGATAAAGCAAATCTAATTGTTATGGCTACAGATGAAGCGATGAAATTAGGTGCACATGCTGGAAATATGATTAAAGAATTAGCTGCATTTGTTGGCGGTGGCGGCGGAGGTCGTCCAAATCTAGCACAAGCAGGTGGTAAGAACCCAAGTGGTATTGATACATTATTAAGTAATGCTGCTTCTGTTTTGGAGAAACAATTGTAATAGCATATAAGTCTAGATATGAAATAGGAATTTATTGTCAAGTAAAAAAGTAATTAATGCAAATAAATTTGTATAATAGTAACTTAAAATTGAAATAATAATTTGAAATGTACTAATTATATACATTTTATTAAAAATATGTTGACAAAATAATGAACCAATTATATAATCTTAGTAGTGCTATTCAAAAAATACCCAAACAGTTGTATAGGCACAATACACAACTGGAGGGAGGTTAGGTGTGAGACTATGTCAAATGTTATTGTAAAAGATAATGAGACTTTAGATAGTGCTCTACGTCG
>JAFAEB010000178.1 GCA_023424235.1 Bacillota bacterium | reverse complement strand
TTCTCGTATAAAACGTGATGGCTTATTAAATTGGGTCTCACCTCGTATCATACGTTGGGATGCAGCACTTAAATAGAGCTCTTTCATAGCACGAGTAATACCTACATAACAATGTCTTCGTTCTTCTTCAATTTCAACATCTGGATTATCCGCATTAATAGACATATAGCTAGGAAAAATTCCTTCCTCCATACCACATAAATAAACATATGGGAATTCTAAACCTTTTGCACTATGAAGGGTCATTAATACTACATGCTCTGCGGTTTCACTAAGATTATCTACATCAGCAACAAGTGCTACTTCTTCTAAGAACTCACTAAGAGTAGGGTCTTCAAGAGCATTTTCTTCATAAGAAGCGATTTTGGTTCTTAACTCGCCAATATTATTGATGCGATCTTCATTTTCATTGATGTCACCATCTTCAAGTTCATTCATGTATCCAGTTGCTTCTAAAATATCATCAAATAAATTAACTAAAGAATAGGAACTACTATTTAGTCTTGATTTTAATCCTTCTATTAAACTAACAAAGGAAGTAATCTTTGACACGGCTCGTCCAAGTGTCGGAATACTTTCAACTCGTAATAGGGCATCATAAAAACTATAGTCATGGCTTGTAGCATATTCTTCAATTTTATCAATCGTAGTAAGGCCAATTCCACGTTTTGGTACGTTTATAATACGTTTTACAGCAATGCCATCCATACCATTATCAATGGTTTTTAAATATGCAATTAAGTCTTTAATTTCACGTCTTGAATAGAAATTAATGCTCCCAATAATTTTATAAGGAATGTTTTTATAGATTAATTTTTCTTCGAAAGAACGAGATTGAGCGTTGGTTCGATAAAGAATGGCATGGTCTTTATAGGTAGATTTACCTGATGTTACTGATTCATAAATTCCACTAATAATATGATCCGCCTCATCATAATCATGATCATATTGAGTAAAAGAAACTGGAGAACCTTCTTCATTGTCAGTCCAAAGTGACTTATCTTTTCTTCCTAAATTATTGCTAATTACTTCATTGGCAGCTTCTAAGATACGTTTGGTAGAACGATAATTTTGCTCCAGCTTTATAACAGTTGCATTAGGATATTCTTTCTCAAAATTTAAGATATTATATATGTTAGCTCCACGGAATTTATAAATGGACTGGTCATCATCACCAACGACACATAGATTATGTTCACGAACACCATCATCGCTTACTCCATTTGCAAGTAAGCTAATAAGCTTAAATTGTGCTGTATTGGTATCTTGATATTCGTCAACCATAATATATTGGAAGCGTCTTTGATAATAATTTAGGGCTTCTTTGCTATGCTCTAAAAGTTCTACTGTTTTAAAAATTAGATCATCAAAATCAAGAGCGTTATTCTTATGAAGACGCTTTTGGTATTCCGTATAAACAGCTGCAAATTTTTTCTTTGTAAAATCACCAACTGCTCGAAGTTCATATTCTTCAGGAGTAATTAGTTCATCTTTTGCAGATGAGATAACAGATAATAAGGCACGTTCCTTATATGTTTTTGTATCAATCTCTAAATATTTACATACCTCACGCATTAAGGATTTTTGATCATCCGTATCATATATAGTAAAACTTCTATCATAACCAATATGGTCAATCCATCTACGAAGAATTTTAACGCAAGTTGAATGGAAGGTACTAACCCATATACTTTCTGAACCAAAGCCTACAATTTTATCAACACGTTCTCTCATTTCTTTTGCAGCTTTATTTGTAAAAGTGATTGCTAATATATTCCATGGATTGACATCCCTATGCTCAATTAAATACGCAATTCTGTGAGTTAAAACTCTAGTTTTACCGGAACCAGCACCAGCTAATAAAAGCAATGGTCCTTTATCATGTTCTACAGCTCTTCGTTGTTCTGGATTGAGTGTATCGTAAATACTCATTTTTTATACCACCTGACTTATGTATTTATTGTAAGAATCAGTAGTAAGTACTGATTTTACAAACATATGTTTATATTATAACATGAAATAGGAGCCTATACAACTATAATTACCTGGGTACATTATAGATGATATTACCATCTTATAAACATAATAATATATCTGAGGGCTATTTACGATTTTCTTCTCTTTCTTCTTGGCTTTGTCTAGCAATTGAGATGGTGGCTAAGGTATCACCAAGCTGTGTTAGTACAGCAGCTAGAATATCAATTTCATCAGTGGTCTTATCTTTCGCTATGGATATTGCAAGTGTTGAAACTAATAATACAAGTTCTTCTGGACACATAAATTTTATCCTTTCTTTCAAAGATTAATAAAGTCATAGATGAGAATGTCTCTTACAAAGAGATATATCTATGGGAAAGTCCATAAATAAATGAGGTAATCTATCATTATATTAATATATGAATCAATAGGTAAAATGTTTATAGATTATGATGAATAGATAAGAAATTAGAAAAATTAAACCACATATTAAGTAGTAAAATATCTGTTTACATCTAGTATTTAATACTATATAATATAACAAGAGGTGATTAACATGGATATTAATAGTGATGAGTGGCTAAAGAGCTTAATAAATAATTTAAAAACGATAGATTATATTGATCCCAATGAAATTCCTAATATTGACTTGTATATGGATCAAGTAACAACTTTCATGGATAAGCATTTAGCTTCTTCGAAACGAAATCAAGAAGATAAATTGCTAACAAAAACCATGATTAATAACTATACCAAAAACAATCTTTTACCCTCACCTAATAAGAAAAAATATTCGAAAGAGCATATATTAATTTTAATTTTTATTTATTATTTTAAAAATATTTTATCTATAAGTGATATACAAAGCATTTTTGCACCACTAACAGAAAAATACTTTGATAATGACCAAGGTCTTGGCTTAGAAGATATTTATAATGAAGTATTTAGTTATGAAAAGGATCAAATGGATTCCTTAATTAAAGACATAGTTAAGAAATATAGTAAGTCAAAAGAATCCTTTTCTGATGTAAAATCTGATGAAGATAGAGAGTTTCTTAATATTTTCTCATTTATATGTATGCTAAGTTTTGATGTATATGTAAAAAAACAAATTATTGAAAAATTAATAGATGAAAACATCAATTCATTAAATAAAGCAAAAGATAAAGGTAAAGAAAAGTAAATACGAATAAATGTTAATACCCCACATTTCAATGAAATGTGGGGTTATTTATTAGATTATTAAATCATAATATTAAATAGTCTTGTCCATCTTTAATTAATCTTCATTTTTATAGGCTGATATTCTTGAAAAAACCATATCATAGCCATCGTTACCATAATTTAAGGAACGATTCACTCTACTAATAGTAGCTGTGGAAGCTCCTGTTTTCTCTGCTATTTCAAGGTATGTTTTTTGATTACGAAGCATACGTGCAACTTCAAAACGTTGAGATAATGATAATAACTCATTCACAGTGCAAATATCTTCAAAGAAAGTGTAGCATTCTTCTTTATCTTTTAAACTTAAAATGGCTTCAAATAAATGGTCTACAGCAGAAGTTCTAATATTTTTACTCATACTTCCATCTCCTGATCATGTGTATTCTAACGGTTTAATTTTACCACAATAAAGTTTTAAAGTAAAGTACTTTTTAAATCTTTTAGAATATGCATAAATACTAAGTTTTATGATATTTTTATGAATGAATTTTTATTTTTGACTTTCGTAGTAATTATTGAGTTCATCAGCACTTTTTATAGTATCTTTTTCTAACTAAGTATAACATAACATAGATATAAACGTTGTACTAATATCAGTATGAGGATATCAGTATTACTTAATTCATAAGCACCCATTGATGTTCTTTTATATAATAGGTTAGAATACATTCCTTTTGCAAATGGCTTGTAGTATAAACACAGTAGAAGGAAGTGGTTCCTGGTCCCTCTTTTGTAAATTTAACAGCATCAATTTTAGTTTTTAAAACATTACCATATAGATCGGTTAGTGAAATGTATAGAGGCTTCATCTTTCGTTCACGATTAAAGGTTACAATCACACTTATGGGTGTACATTTGGAATAATCAATGGTAGGCGTTAGGTTGGTATCTGGTTGAAATCCAAAAGAAGCCATATATATCCCTCCGATAAATAATAAGCATAAAATAATAAAACGTTGATAAGCTTAATAAGCATTATAAAGTAATAAAACTGTAATTAAGCTTAATAAGTATTATAAATATTAAAGCTGTAATAAGCTTAATAAACATCATAAAATAAATAAAAAACTGTAATAAGCTTAATAAACATTATAAA
>JAFAEB010000075.1 GCA_023424235.1 Bacillota bacterium | reverse complement strand
ATTTCCTGCTTCTGCTTTCACAACTAAGGATATTAAGTTCAAACCTTCCTTTAAGTTAATATCACCATCGATTGATACTGTTGATAATTCGTCCGCTGGCTTAGCACTGATAATTAATTTTTCAACCTGATTATCTACAAGCAAGTTATAGTTCGTAGTCTCACTATCAAACTTAAAATCATCGATTGCTGGGCTTATTTTTAATGATGCTAAGCTTGCATTATTAGATGCTTCTCTCTTTGCATTTACTTCAATGTTTATTCGATTGCTTGATACAGACATATTTGTATTATTTTCATAATCATATACGGAAGGTTTATCATAAATTGAAATTTCACTACTGCCTAACTCTTTTGCCTTAAATTCAATGGCATACTTACGTATTTTATCTCCTTCTAATACATTTGTGTCGGATAATTTTAATAAACCTTCTCCACCAGCTATAAAGGAAGCACCTTCAACAAACTCTAGTATATCCGAATTATAAGATAGAAAGGTTTCAAAATCACCAATTAAAAGCTCTGATGATAAGGTAATACTTACTGTTATCGTTTCTCCTTTTACTACTGTTTCATTATTTGCACTTAAAGTAATGCTAACACCTGCTGCTCTAACAATTTCACTTTTATAAAAAGCAAAAACGAAGCCTAACATTAATACACAAAGATTAAATAGTAATCTCACTTTTTTTATCATAAGAATCTCCTTTTTATTGTGAAAGAGCCTGTTTAGAAAGATATATTAACATATGTTAATTATAACTTTAGTAACAGGCTCTACTAACATTATTCTCTTGTTACATATATAGTATATGTTCTTATATCATAATTCTCTGCTATAACTGTTATCATTACTTCATTTAAACCAATATTCAAAGGCATAATACCAGTACCCATAACGGTTGCTTTTTTACTTACTGCTGTAGCACTAATATCTATGTACTCTACTGAATTTTCCACAATTAAAGTATAAATCTGGTCTTTGGACATATCAAAAGTTGGTGTTAAACTATAATCATCGATTTTTAAAGTTTTAAGCCAATTGTTTGGATTATATTGCTTCTCTGGTACAGGAGCATTCTTAGCTGGCATATTGAAATAAACTGGTATAGAAAAGACAATTGGAACATTCATCATACCACTATATGCTGCATACACCTTTTTTGCTTCTGCATTTGGCGCTTCCACATTGGCCATATATTGATGGGTATAGGTTGACCTTGGGGTTACATTAAACTTTTGTAGATAGATGGTATCTTGTCCACGGCTAATGTAGTTATTTCCAATAATATAGGCTCCACCTACGATAGAATCATATTGATTATCCCATGGTATTAAGTATAAGGCATTATTTGCCGCACTGCTTGTACCATTTAGTGCATATTTAAGTCCATTCGCTATAGCACCACCAGCTACTGTGCTATGATAAGCACCAATATTATAGAAGTTAAATAAACCTTCATATCCAGGTACTTTACCAGACACACTATTACTTAAAGTACTTGGTCCAGTTACAACTTCTTGCTTTACTCTACTTGCTAAATGATATGGGCTAACTCCAGAGTATTCAGCTGCTTTTACAAATGTTTCTCCATATGTATATGAAACCGTTTCTCCTATATCATTTACATAGCTATATGCTGTATTATACATGGCGGTATTAAAAAGTATCCCTTCAACACCTACAGCGTTCTGATATTCACTCTTATATCTAAGTAGCTCAAATTGGAATATGCTCTTTTCGTCTAGGAAGTTTCTAGGGTCCATATAGTATTCTATGGCTGCTTTTGAAGCAGTGACCCAAGTAGAACCATCATATGGCACAAAGCTATCTGTTTTCCAATTATAAGCACTAGGCTCTAATGATTTCCATTCAATACTTTTTGCATTGGTTATTAAGTTTACACCTATTTTACTTTCATTTTGGATTACGGTATTCCAATCAAGTCCGGTGTGATATGCTTCAAATATCCAGGTTGGATACTTTTTATGTAATTCTCTAAGATAAGGCTTATAGCTATCTGGAAATCCTTGTTCTACCATACTTCGCTCAAACTCTTCCTCAGTTAGAACACCTTTGATTGGAGTCGGCGATACTGTACTAGTAGGCGTGATAGTAGGGGTAATACTAATGGTATCCGTTCCAATTTTTACAGATTCGGCATTAACATACCCGTAAAAATCAACATAGTTAACATTCGCTCCTAGAAAATAATAATATGTGGTTCCAACCTGCACGGTATTATATATAATAACTTTTTGATTGGTATTAAGTAACATTGGTGCATTATAAAAATCATATAAATAATACAGTCCATCAAAAACATTCGTATACATGTTAACACCATCTTTCACCACGAGTCCATCTGTAGCTTGATAAATAATTGGTATAGGTGTTGGTGTTGGGGTAGGCGTTGATGGTACCTTGGTTGGCGTTGGGGTTGGGGCCTTTGTTGGCGTTGGAGTCGGCGCCTTTGTCGGCGCGTTTGTCGGTGCCATGGTTGGCGTTGGGGTTGGGGTTACTATATTAAGAGTCGGTCTTATTAATACTTTACTAGCTAATATATAACCCTTATAGCTAACATCACTAACCTTAAAAGATATATAGAACCACTTCTGATTCTTACTATCTGTTACTTCTTTTGTTATCGTAATGGATTTACCATCTTTTAATGAGATAGTAGTTCCCTTACTATTCGTTACATACTTTCCACTATCACTTGCTGTCTTTCTAATTTTTATATTACTACTACTTTTAACATTCGCTTTAATGCTCGTACTTAAGGTTAATTTTATGTAATCACTGAGAACATAACCTGTTATTGTTTTTTTATTTTCAATATAAGTTATTTTGTACCATTTACCAGTTTTGCTTTCGATTTCTTTCCACACTGTTACGCCAGCATTCTTTTTTAATCCACCAACTTTAGCACTACTAGTGGATGCTTCTTTTCTAACATTTAATGAGCTAGCAATAACCGTTGCTGCTACTTTAAAATCATCCTCATTGCTACTTTTTACTGGGGTCGGAGTTGGAGAAGTTGTTGGTGTTTTCGTTGGAGAATCTGTTGGAGCTTTTGTTGGCGTTTTAGTTGGTGTTTTTGTAGGAGAAGTTTCTTCCTCCTCACTGCTATTTTCCACTTTTACGAACTCATCCAATACATAACCTTTTACTGTTTTTCCATTAAATTTTGTAGATATATAATACCAACCGTCTTTTTCATCTAATATGGTAATGGTATCTTTTTGTTTTACAAATACATTACTGTTATTTACTTGAACTATGCTATAAGTGGTACCAGGTCCGCTTCTAACATTTAGGCTAGTTGCTGTTACACTACCCGTTTTTGAAGCATACACATCGAAGGTCCTTAAAAACTTAAGATTCGGTATCAATAAAGATAGGCATAATACAAAGGCTAGCCTCCTATAGTTAGTATATCTATTCATTTAAAAAAATCCTCCTAAATCATCTTATATTTACTAATGTATTTGTCTAAAAACCACATCCCGAGTTCGATAATCTCACCTTCGGATTGCCTTCTTCATCATAGAAGAAACATATGGCAGTTTTATG
>JAFAEB010000115.1 GCA_023424235.1 Bacillota bacterium | reverse complement strand
GAAAGAGTGTTTCCACCCTTTCCTTAAATTTATTTCTTATGAAATTAATTATACTATAATTATAACTTCCATGTAAAACTTACCTTGTACCTATAAATGAGAACTCAAAGTGGTAATCTTTATTCTCAACTAAATACTCTTTATGTGTTGGTGCACCCCAACTATCATCACCACCAACACCCATTTGCATAAGTGAGGTTTTGATAACTGTATGATGTACTTGTGGAAGCTCATATATATGCATTGCATTTTCAAGTTCATGTGGTGTATATGGAAGAGCTGAAAATTCCATTGGTAACTTTAATCCTGCATCCATTAATTCATCACTTGGTTTTGTTTTCTTACCACCATGATTACATGTGAAAATTAGTCCATGGTTTTTAACATTGCTTACCTTCGCATATCGAACCCCTGTCTTATTGCCACATTCTTGAGGATTAACATAACCTGATAGATTGTCAGCCACCTTATTGGTAAAGATTCCAAGTTTAGCTCCCTTATTTCTATCACTATAATTTTCATCTGGACCAAGACCATACCATGTTAGAGTATCATAATCTGCTGGCATTTTCATAATCATACCAAAGTCAGGCATTTCAGATAAACCATCAACCTTCTCATAATCTAGTTCTACCTTAACAAGACCTGTTCCATATACCGTATATGTTGTTACACATTTTGATTCTGGTATTGTTGGTAAGTTGTAAGTATATGAGATTGTAAATTTATTCTCCTCGGCACTCCAATTGGCATTTGCAATTCTTCCATACATACTAGCAAGCTTCCATTGTGCATAGCGGTAAGACATACGGTTTCCGTTATCATTATCAATAGGTGCTCTCCAGAAGTTTGGCTTTGGTGGTTCTGTAAATAATTCATTACCGCCGTATTTATAGGATACAAGACCTCTACCACCTTTATCAAAGATAGCATGGAAATGCTCACCCTTAACACCAATATTAGAGGAACCATATATTACTCTTACTGCTAGGCTAGGCTCTATAAGCTCTTCCTCCACTTGGTAAACATATTGACCAAATGCCACTTCATGTCCTGCCTTTGCCCAAATAGTGCTGTTCTTTATATGGAAAGAAACTGTAACTGTATATTCAGATGCTTTTGTTTCTTTTTCAATTGGTAAGGTAATTTCCTTTTCACTAAGTGGCTCTATATCAGCTTGGAAAGACTTTTTCGTAATAACTACACCATTACGTGAAACAGTTACTAAGCCTTGATATTCATTTAAGTTCGTAAATAAATTTTTATTTTTAATAAGTGCAGTAGTTTCTTTTACAATAATTTGTATATTCTGATAATTAAATTTAACCTCTTGCATTTTTGGAGAAGCTGTTCTATCGGAATAAACAATACCATTGGTACAGAAATTATAATCACATGGTTTATCTCCTAAATCACCACCATATGCAAAATAATCTTTACCATAACGATCTTTTGCTAATATGGTTTGGTCAACAAAGTCCCAAATAAAACCACCTTGATATCTTGGTTCTTCATCGGTTAAATCCGTATATTTGTGCATTGCACCATTGGAATTACCCATGGAATGAGTATATTCACAACATATAAAAGGTTTTTCAGGGTGGGCAGCTATAAATTTTTTAATATCAGGAACTTTTGTGTACATTTGACTTTCCATATCACTGGTTGCATTATATCTTCTATCATGAACAATTCCTTCATAATGAACCAGTCTTGTATCGTCTAATCTGCGATATAGTTCTGACATTTCAAAAATATTTTTACCACCAAAGGATTCATTACCACAGGACCAAATGATAACACTTGGGTGATTTTTATCTCTTTGAAGTAAGGAATGAGCTCTATCAAGAACAACTTCTAGCCATTCTTCTTTATCATAAGGTAATGTATGTACTCTATCGCCATATGACCAAGTTCCATGGGTCTCAAGATTTGCTTCATCTATCACATAAAGACCGTACTCATCGCATAAATCATAGAAATAAGGATGGTTTGGATAATGGGAGGTTCTTACTGCATTAATATTATTCTGTTTCATAAGAATAACGTCTTTTCTCATATCTTCTTTTGAAATCGCACGTCCATCGATACAGCTAAATTCATGGCGGTTGGTACCTTTAAATACAATACGTTTTCCATTGATAAGCATTAGGCCGTCTTTAAGTTCAAATTTTCTAAATCCAATTCGCTCAGTAATAATTTCTTCAATTTCACCAGCTTCGTTTTTCACAGTAAGTTCTAATAAATATAGATTTGGATGTTCTGCACTCCATAATTTAGGATTTTTAAGCTCATGGCTTATATGCATATCTTTTGTTATATCTTTATGAAACACTGCTACTTCTACATATTCTATAATATCTCCATCTGTAACTACAGCGTCTCTTACGATGTCATATAATTTTCCTTCAATTATTCCCTTGGCTTCATTATGTAAATGTAGTTCTATGGATAATTCAGATACATCAAAACTATCATGAAACTTCGTCTTTACAAACATATCTTTCACATGAATGTTTGGCACTGTATATAAAAACACTTCTCTAAAAATACCTGAAAAACGATAAAAGTCTTGATCCTCTAACCAGCTAGCACTTGTCCATTTGTATACTTGTACAGCTAATTTGTTTTCACCTTCGACAACATAAGGTGTTAAATCAAACTCGCTAGGTGTAAAGGTATCTTCACTATATCCAACAAAGCTACCATTCATCCAAACAGAGAAACCGCTTTCAACTCCTTGAAAAGAAATAAAGAGAGGCTTTCCTTTCATATTACATGGAATATGAAAATATTTCACATAACTTGCCACTGGATTAAACTCAGTTGGTATTTCACCAGGAACAACTTCCTCATGACCATCCCATGGATACATAACATTTACATATTGAGGTTTATCATAACCTTGCATTTGAATATGTCCAGGAACTGTAATGTCATCCCACCCTTTACAAGAATAATCAGCTTCATAAAACTCATTTATAGCCTTATCTAAGTTTGTAGCATAGGAAAATTTCCATAGCCCATTTAAGGAATGTACAAAAGATGACTCTCCCATTTTTACTTCTTCCAGATTCCTATAAAACTTATGATTGGAATGTGCCATCATCCTGTTAACATTAAATACTTCAGGATTCGCTAACCATTTGCGTTCAAATTGCATATATAATTACCTTACCTTTCATTATTATTTATTTTGGTTTTTTACTACTCTCTCTAACAATAATATCTGGCTCAATTAAAGTCAATGTATTAAATTCTCTTCCTTCTAAAAGTGCATGAACTGCATGAAAAATAGTTTCACCAAATACAGAATAATTTGGAGAAACGGTTGTTATCGATGGTCTAGCTATCTGAGATGCCTCAACACCATCATAACCAGTTACAGCGATATCTTGTGGAACATGTAAGCCAGCATCTAAAGCTGCATTTATAGCTCCTACAGCTACATGATCATTCATACAACATACGACTTCTGGAAGTTCTTTTTGCTTAAGAAGTTGCTCCATTGACCATGCACCATCCACTGCATCAAAAGAATTACCAATGATCCATTCATCTTTTAATTCTAGGTTATATTTTTTCGCTGCTTCTCTTAGCAATTTTTTCTTAACAAAGGAAGGCCATGATTCATCTGTACCACCTAAAATTCCAAAGGATTTATATCCTTCCTCAAAGATATGCTTAACTACCTTGTCAACCCCTACACTATCATCCCCATGTATTCCAATACAATCAAACTCGCTTGCTCTAGTACTACACACAACGCATGGAATGGTTTTGTTTAGGTTGTTAAGTTCTTCAATATAGATATCCTCTATACCCATTAAGTCTGCTCTTCCCCCCATAAAAACAATAGCTTCAACTCTTGCTTCTTCTAGCGTAAGAAGGATCTGACTTTCAACCTTAGGATCACTTTTACCATTACACAATATAGTCATATAGCCATTTGCAGAAGCTCTTTTTTCAAACTGATAATATACGGATGAAAAATACTCATTCCCTATATGAGGTAACACAAAACCAATCATTTTCGTTTTACTTTTTTGCAAGCTCCTAGCTAATGCATTTGGTCTAAAATTATATTCCTCAATTAATTGCTTGATTTTTTTTCGATTTTTTTCTGATACAGAACCATTACCAGAGATAACTCTTGAAACTAATGACGCAGATACTCCTGCTTCTTTCGCTATATCATATATCGTTATGTTTTTCTTATCCTTCATTTGCATCTCACATACCTCTTCCTATATTAATACTATTTTAACATAGTGCTAAACTCTATTCAAGAATAAGTAAATATACATCCTCTAATCTGATTTCATTATCAGAAAATCATCTTGCATTTCTATTTAAATAAAAGAATATTTATAAATATTAATGGAATCAGGTAGCAAAAGCTTTATTATAATATCATACTGGTGATTTTATATTAAAGCCTTTGGCACCTAAATCATAATAGGAATATGAGATAGAGATTTCTTATCTTTATCTCATATTCCATATAGTAATTACATTATTCTCCTTGGCCCTCTTCTGCTGGAGGATTTAAGTATGCTTGCATTTCTGCATCATAATCATAATTTGAAATATCATTTAAAGCTGTATCAATTTGTGATTGATATGTCTCAAGTGCTGTTTGAGGTGTTGCAGCTCCACTCTTAATATCATTAAATAAATTATTTACAACACCGGATAAATCGTTAAAACCTTTAATTGGATTAATACTAATTAAGCCTTTATTAAATATATCCATGCAAATTTCAACGGTCTTAGCATCATCAGCCCATGCTTCTAATTGAGCTTCCATAAGTTCATCCCATTCTTCATCCGTCTCAACAACATCATTAATTAAATTAAAGATAAGTGCTGCTTCTTCAGGATCTTCAATTCCATTTAACATAAAGAATGGTGCAACTTCTTTACCATAGCTTGACCAGTCTGTTGCAGATGGTCCTTTTGGAAATGGTACAAAACCAAATTCATCTTGCATTTCGCCAAGATATGCATAGGAAATCCAGAATTCTTCTAAGCACATCATTACTTTACCATCTCTAAAGTTCTTAATTTGGTCATCCCAATTTCCTAACCAACCTGATTGATGAGGTACTGTAGTTTTGAAATCTTGTAATGCAGTTAGAGCTTCTGTTACTTTATTATCTGCAAAATCAAGTGTCATACCACTATCTGTTTTACTCGCAACATTCGCACCATTTGAATACATGTAACACCACTCAATACTCTCTCTTTCATTAAATCCATAAATATCAAGAGTGCCATCGTTATCTAAATCTTGATTACCAGCTATTGCGATTTCTTTAAATGTTTCCCAAGTCCATTCACCATTTTCATATAGTTCATATAAATCTGGTAATCCATATTGTTCAAATAGAGTCTTGTTCCAGAAGATACCATATCTTACTTCTGGATCTTTCATTAATACAGAATAGTTCTTACCTTTGTAGTTACCTGCTTCTACATAATCTGCTCTCCATTTGTAGTCATCAAAATCAAAAACATTTAAATCACTAATAGGATATGCAATACCACCTTCAATTAAAGAAGGAAGAAGTTTATAGCTCATTACATATCCAAAGTCTACAATTGGATCACCTGCTAATACGGATGTAATGTAAGTAGCTGTATAATCATCTGGAATCGTTACAAATTCAATTTTACAATTAAAATTTTCTTCTACATATTTAATACGATTCGCATACGCTTCTTTTAAAGCACTTGACTCAGGATTTGGAGTCATATCATAATAAGATCCGATACGTAATACTCTCCCACCAAAATCATATTTTGGTTCTTCTTCTACTGGAGTAACTTCTACTGCTTCTGTAGGTGTTACCGCATCTGTACTTGCAGCTTGTGTTGGCTCTGCCGTGGTTGGTGCTGGCTTTTTACTACACCCTGCAAGGGCTACTAATAACATACATACCAAAATAACTACACTGATTTTTCTACTTTGTTTTCTCATAATACCTCTCCTTTTTTTATATTTAAACGTATTGACTGTTTGTCTTAAGCATATGTACAAGATTTTTTAACTAGCTATAATAAAGTTGTACATATAGATTACTTTGACATTCACATCTTTCATACGCTTAATAACGATGTAATTACCCAACAATACCTGAACGTTCAATACTTTCAACAAAATATCTTTGACAAATTAGATATAAAACGATTAATGGTAATATCACTAAAATAACTCCTGTATTATTCATCATAGAGGCAAAGCCAGGGCTAATAAAGTTCATTGAACCACCAAAGGTATTGTATCTGTTATGTACTTCCGCTGCTAAGGAGGATAATGTACTTGACATTACCTTAAAGGTAGGAAGATATAAGCCAGAATAAAAGGAATCTGTCCATTGCCATACAAATCCAAATAAAAATATAGTAACCATCATGGATTTAGCACTTGGTAGCATAATTTGTATAAAGGTTCTAAATTTACCACAACCATCTACAAAAGCAGCTTCTTCTAATTCTTTTGGCATACCTTTAAAAAATTGTCTTAGCATATAAATATATAATCCGTTTTTAAACCCCATTGTAGTTGCACCAGAAAGTAAAAATGGCCATGGTGTATCATTTAAGTTTAAAGGTTTCCCATTTAAAACATTAAAGACCCCAAATACATCAAAAAATCGATACTCCATAAACATTGGTAGCATTAATATCTGTGGTGGTACGATTAAGGTTAAGACTACACAAGCAAACAAAATATTTTATCCAGGAAACTTAAATCTTGCAAATCCATATGCTGTTAATAAGCATGATACTAA
>JAFAEB010000042.1 GCA_023424235.1 Bacillota bacterium | reverse complement strand
CTATAATATTTAGTTATATTGCGTCTTGGATATTTAATCCGAAAATGAAGGAATAGGACATTATTTCAAGTAGTAAAATATACCCTAAATTTTTAGTTAGTTTCTTTAGAAAGTAATTTTTATTTTAACTTAATTAATTACCAAAGAAAGGTATATTTTCTACTTTTAATATAGATAAAAACACCACAGTTCATATCTTATGAACTGTGGTGTTTTATTAACGACCAAAATCGTAATAATATTCAATATCTTCATCGGATAGATCAAACTCTTCATCACCGGTATCTTCATAGTCATTACCATAATCATCATCAATTGAATTTGGTATTGATATTGAGCTATGGTTGTGAATTTCACATACCTTGGTTGGTAATAAAAATGGTGTATCTGCAGTTGCAGCAGTTTCTTCTTTTATTAGGTATACTCTTTCCTCAACTTTATGAATTGGGCAGTATTCTCCTGCAATATGGTTCGATACGGTACAAACGGTAGCTTTTGCATGTACATCACACTTCTCGGTTGGAACCGTACCTTTTGCAAAGTATTCAAGCTTAACAGTTGAACCTCCAACATAATGGTCACATAATCCTTCTACAGCAAGTTTACCACTTTTCGTACATATTTTGGCGGTAACAATAGAGTCTGGAATTGTAAATGGAACTGCTTCAAGGTCTTTTTCAATATGAATACGTTCCATAATATCCTTCCATATTTTCTTTTGATAACTTTTATTGGTTTGTATACGGTTATTATCATACCCTGACCAAATGGAGGCTGTATAGTATGGTGTGTAACCTGAAAACCATAAGTCTTTATCATCTGAAGTAGTACCAGTTTTCCCGGCAACAGGAATATTAATATTTGTAAATTTTAAACTCTTACCAGTACCTTTTGTAACTACGTCCTCCATTGCGCTTGTTAATAGGAAGGAGGTAGATTCCTTCATAACTTGACGTGTCGTACTTTCGTTTTTAAGTAAAACCTTCCCATCATGGGAGAGAATTTTAGTATAAAAACTTGGCTCAGTATATACTCCATTATTGGCAACAGCTGCAAATGCAGCAGTTAATTCTAAATTCGTAATACCATCTGTAATACCACCAAGAGCAGTAGGTAAATTGATATCGGAGTATACTTTACCGTTATCGGCAGTTTTGGATTCTACTAAGGTGGTAAAACCTAATTTTAGTAGGTATTCAAAACCGGTTTTCGGTGTAACCTTTTCAAATGTTTTAACAGTTACAACATTCATAGAATTAAGGATTGCTCTTCGCAACGTTGTTAAACCTTCATAGGTTCCATTGTTCCAGTTACTAACAAAACGTTCAGTTCCTGGGTATTTATATGGAGCATCATCAATTACAGAAGTTAATGTCATACCGAGTGAATCTAGCGCAGGTAAATACGTGGATAAGACCTTAAAGGTGGATCCAGGTTGACGCTTCGTATTGGTAGCTCTATTTAGTGTTCTATTACCAGTCTTTTCTCCACGTCCACCAACTAAGGCTACCACTTGCCCATTTGCTTGGTCCATAATGACCATTGAGGATTGTGGTTGAATAATTAAGCTAATATTCTCAGCTAATATTTTATCCGTTGGTTTTACAGTTACAGATTTAAATTCTTCAATACGTTTATAAGCAGCTTCTTTATCAGAATAATACTGTGAAAATGTTGTATCATATTGGAAGTAATCAGCTAAATCGTTGTTATGGTAATGAATTGTAGTCCCGTCTTTAGTTTCAATGGACAAGGCATAGGTTAGTTCATAATAAGAAGCCTTACCAATAGTAGGAAAATACTCTTCATTGGAATATACATCATCTACAATACGTTGAACATCGGAATCTTGAGTCGTATAAATACTTAATCCACCGCTGTATAATGTATTGCTAGCTTGTGTATAAGTATATCCTTTTTCGGTTTGTAGATCATCGATAACTTGCTCAATTAGTTCATCGACAAAGTAGCTATAATAGGAAATTGCTCCTTGTTCCTCATTAACAGTTTTAATTCTCTTGTATACATTATCAGCCATAGCAAGATTATATTCTTCTTCTGTACAAAGACCTAAGTTTTTCATACTTTCAAGAATAAAACCTCTTCTCTTAGCATTGTTATCAGGATTGGTAATAGGGTTCATATTAGTTGGTGATTGAGCAATTGCTGCAATTACAGCGGCTTCTGATAAATTAAGTTCACTAACATCCTTATTGAAATAACGTTTTGAAGCTGTTTGAACACCATAGGAACCTGCACCTAAATTTATGTTATTAAGATAGTATTCTAAGATAATATCCTTATCTAGTTTGCCTTCTAATTGTATGGCTAGATATTGTTCTTGTATCTTACGTATAAAACGATCAGTAAAGTTATCTTCTGCACCACCATTAAATACTTGATTTTTTATAAGCTGTTGAGTTATTGTACTAGCACCTTGGTCAAAGTCACCTTTTGATAACCCAATAAAAAATGCACGAAAAATACCTTGAACATCAATTCCATCATGAGTATAGAAACGTTCATCCTCAATACTAATAAAGCTATTTTTCACTACATCTGGAATTTCATTAATCTCTACATATACACGATTTGATTCAGCACCGCTTAGTGTTTGAATTAAGTTGCCATCTTTATCGTAAATGTTAGTAGTATATCCTTGCGGTACTAAATTAATTTGGTCTATACTAGGAGCACTATCTGCTAGGCCTTTTAAAACTCCAAAACCTGCAAATGCACCTACTACTATTAGAAAAACAAAAGCAATTAATAACAGACGAAACAGATTTACATTTATTTTAGATGTAAATTTTCGTGAGGTGGATTTAATTTGTTGTTGTTTTTTTATAGTACCTTTTTTACTAAAGTCCATAATAAACCTCCTTTATCCAATCATTATACCAAATTAGCAAAGCAAAATAAAGTTAATTTTTATTAAGTAAATTTGTAGACGAATTCACAATTATGCAACAAATTGTAGCTACAATACATTTTGAAAATATAAGTCATACTTTACGATGAGTAAAGTTTTAATTAAATAAATCTTTAAAAATTCACGATTTGTGTAGATTATCATGTAGTTGATGAAAAAAGTCGAATGGTGCGAGATATTACAGCTTTCAAACCCTAGCTTGGATGATATAATACAAATGGGGTATAAATGTTAATGATTTATTAATATTTCTTTAACAAGAAAGTAAATAAGGGAGGGTAATTAAAGATGAAACTCTATTATGAAGGTAGCAAGACCATAATGAAAGAAGACAACACGCAGCTTAGAGTAGAATACTATTTAGTAGAAGTGGAGAAAGTAGACAAAGATTTATTATACGGCATTAAATTAACTGAGCAAAAAAATCAGTGTTTTACTGCAGAATATACAGAACCTATCTCTTATTCTAAAGCTGAGGTTAAAAAAATTGTACATACATTATGGTGTAACTCCGTAACGATTTCTTCTTTAAATGAGATAGTTGATGAACTTATTAGTAACTAATTTAACTATCTAACTTATATACAAAAAGCTAACCATTAATATTATTGGTTAGCTTTCGTATATTATTCAATTAAAAATTTTCAAATAATAATAAGTCATCATTCATGATAGCGTAATAGGTAAAGTCAAGAAGATTAATCGTAACCTTTCCATTGGTAGCCTCAATAAGTTCTTGTGAAAAAGAATCAAGTTCATGAGTAGGAATCAAAAGAGTGAGCTCTACGGTATCCGTATAAACAGTGTTTAGAGTTTTAATATTTTTCGTGGCAATCATATATTGGAGCTTACCTAAACCATTATAATCGGTAAGAATACTTACTTTTCTACCATATAATTTTTCTATTATTATGCTTTTCTCTAATCCAATTTTAGCAGCACCTTGATATGCGCGAACCAAACCACCAGTACCTAGTAGTGTACCACCAAAGTATCTTGTAACAATTACTAATGTATTATGGATATTCTCAAGTAGTAGAACATCAAGTATAGGTCTTCCAGCAGTTTTTGCTGGCTCGCCATCATCGCTGCATCGAATTATTTCATCATTTTTACCACATACATAGGCATAACAATTATGATTTGCATCGTAATACTTCTTTTTCGTTTGTTCAATTAGTGTAATTGCTTCTTCTTCGGTTTGAATTGGGTAAACAGTAGCAATAAATCTGGATTTTTTCTCAATTAATTCTCCTGTACCACCTTGATATACTGTTTTAAATGATTTTATCATAGTACCTCCATCCATTTTTATGACTAGTCCATGATTCTACTTCTAATAATACTGAATATTAATATAGATGACACTAATTTAAGAAATCAGTAGCACATATAGTATTACTACATATATTTAACATATAGTAGTGGGATAGTTGCATTTTTATATGTAACTTGCTAAAATATGTTTTATTAAATGATTTTAAGAAATGAGGCATAAATGAAACTTAAAGTTTATTCATGGATACCTGCGGTAATTATTATGGTATTTATTTTTATATTTTCTTCCCAAGAAGCAAATGTATCCGATGAAACAAGTCGGTCCCTTGCTAGTCGTGTGTATGACTTATATGAAAATGTTACGAACCAAACGGTTACAGAACAAGAAAAAGAAGCAACCTTATTAAATATTAATATGATTGTAAGAAAAGTAGCACATTGTATGGAATATGGTGTTTTAAGTTTTTTTATTGCTTTTCATTTCTTTGCTCTCGATTTAAATGGGAAGAAAATCTTTCTTTTTTCAGTACTTATTAGCTTTTTGTATGCTATTACGGATGAAATACATCAACTATTTGTAGCAGGTAGAAGTGGACAACTAAAAGACGTCTTAATCGATACGATAGGTGCAATATTTGGATGTATTATATTTCTATTATTATTACCTAAGTTACAAGCTGTATTTAAAAAGTATAAATAAGGATACCTTATCTATATAAATTGATTATTACTAGGGTTATATTCATAGTTAATTGCTTTTAACTTGTCTATTAATTCTTGTTCATTTAGATTTAAGCTTTTGCATAAATCGGTTAGGTTATTATAGTAATCCCTTAAGTTAGTGTTGATAAAACTTAAGAGAATGATAGGATCCTGTGGTATATTCATAAGTGTTCCTCCAAATTGTGTCCTTGTATAATGATGTATTGTAACACATTTAATATGGAAATGGTAGAGTAAATGTTTTGAAGAATAGGAGCTTAAAATGGATTTATTTGAATATATGAGAAATAAAAATCAAGAAAAAGAATCTCCATTAGCATCAAGGTTAAGGCCAAAGACACTAGAAGAGGTGGTTGGACAAAGTCATATAATAGGAAAGGATAAACTTTTATATCGTGCTATTAAAGCGGACAAGCTAAGCTCAATCATATTTTATGGTCCACCAGGTACCGGTAAAACTACACTAGCAAGAGTTATTGCAGGTACCACAAGCGCAATTTTCAACCAGATAAATGCTACTTCAGCAGGAAAAAAAGATATGGAGGAAGTGATAAATGGTGCAAAAGAAAGCTTAGCAATGTATGATAAAAGGACCATATTATTTATTGATGAAATTCATCGCTTTAATAAAAGCCAGCAAGATTATCTTCTTCCATTTGTAGAAGACGGTACGATAATATTAATCGGTGCTACTACGGAAAATCCATATTTTGAAGTAAACAGTGCCCTTATCTCCCGATCCATCATATTTGAATTAAAGCCTCTTGAGAAAGAAGATATTAAAACTCTTTTAAAAAGAGCAGTTTATGATGAGGTAAATGGAATGGGAGCATATGGTGCCCAAATTTCAGATGATGCTCTAGACTTCCTTTCCGATATATCAAATGGTGATGCTAGAATGGCACTAAATGCAATTGAGCTTGCAATTTTAACTACTGAGCGTAAAGAAGATGGTAAAATACACATTGATCTTAGTGTTGCTGGCGAATGTATTCAAAAGAGAGTCTTAAAGTATGATAAAAATGGAGACAATCATTATGATACTATCTCTGCATTTATAAAAAGTATGAGAGGCTCTGATCCCGATGCTGCGATTTATTATCTAGCAAGAATGCTGTATGCAGGTGAAAATGTAGCTTTTATAGCAAGAAGAATTATGATTTGTGCTGCAGAAGATGTCTCCAATGCAGACCCATATGCCTTAGTGCTTGCTACGAATGCGTCCCTTGCAGTTGAAAGACTTGGAATGCCAGAAGCAAGGATTGTTTTAGCTCAAGCAGCAGCTTATGTTGCATGTGCTCCGAAAAGTAACTCAGCAATTAATGCCATTGATAAAGCACTTGAAATCGTAAGTAGGGAGCGTATTGCGACGATACCACCATATCTACAAGATGCTCATTATAAAGGGGCAGCAAAGCTTAATCATGGTATTGGATATAAATATGCCCATAATTATAAAAATCATTATGTGAAGCAACAATACTTACCAGATGAAATTAAAGATGAAGTATTTTATGAACTTACAGATATGGGTTATGAGAGAAAGTTAAAGGACTATTTAGACGAAATAAAAAGAGAAGCAGAAGAATAGCTAGTTAAAGAAAACTGTTGCAATCTTAACGAATGACGTTAATGCTGCAACAGTTTTTTATTTTTCATCTTTGTCTTTTTTTCTAGTTACACGATATATTAACATATAAGCATAAATAAGAATTGGGATTATTATAGTAGAAAACAAGCTAGCTTGGAAAAATGCTTGTGAATGTTTTGATGCAGTTAAAGCACTTATTAGGGTAATGAGGTATAAGCTAACAAGAAAGACTACTCCAATAAGAGCTAATATTCGTTTAACCTTATTCATATATTAATTTCCTTTCAGTTGTTGAATTATTATTATAATAAAGGTTTCTTAAAAAAAAAGCAATAGAGAGAGAAAAATTCAGAAAAAGAATTGACCTAGGAAGGTAGAATAATGAATTAGGTAGATTATTAAAGGTATACAGAAAATAAGATATAAAATAAGATTTAAAAATAAGATATAGAAAATAAGATTTAGAAATTTAATATAGAAAATAAGATTTAGAAGTAATATAGAAAATAAGATATAAATACAAGATATAGGCATTTATGTTAAAAAGGAAAACTTCATTTGCTAGATAAACTAACAAATGAAGTTTTTTTTATTATGAAACATTATAAAATTTATGGTATATTAAGCGGTAGCTTTGTTGTAGTTTTTAGATACTTCTGACCAATCAACAACATTAAAGAATGCTGTTATATAATCAGCACGAACATTCTTATATTTTAAGTAATAAGCATGTTCCCATACGTCAATACCTAGTATTGGTGTCCATTCCCCTTTTGTCTCCATAATTGGATTGTCTTGGTTAGGACTTGAAGATACTTTAAGTTCTCCTTTTGAATTAGCAGAAAGCCATGCCCAGCCAGAACCAAATCTAGTTGCTCCAGCTTGAGATAGTTTTTCTTTTAGTGCATCAAAGCTTCCAAAATCTTTTTCAATCTGTTCTAATAGTTTTCCTTCAGGTTTTCCACCACCATTAGGAGACATCGTTGTAAAGTATAGGTTATGGTTATAATATCCACCACCATTATTTTGAATCGCAGCTTTTACAGATGCATCTACCTTATCTAAATTTTTAAAAATTTCTTCAATGGTTTTTCCTTCTAATTCAGGAGCTTTTTCGATAGCAGCATTTAGATTATTAGTATATGCTGCATGATGTTTTGTATAATGTGTAACCATGGTTAATTCGTCAATACTAGGTTCTAATGCGTTAAAATCATATGTCAATTCTACTTGTTTAAACATAATTCATACACTCCTTTTGGTAAATATAATTTGATAATCTCATTCGGTAATACTATTATTACATATAAAAAATGATTAATCAAGGGGGCTTTTTATCAATAAGAGCAGTTACTTTGTGGGAAAAAATCAAGCATTTGCTAAACCCTAGTAATTTACTAGGATTTAGCAATATTACTAAAATTGTACTTTTCCATAATTGAGAAATTTTAATCAAATAAACAATAGAACATTAATAAATCTTTCATTTTAAAGCAATTTTTGATAAATGTAATGAAATCTTTATTAATATATACTTAGTTTGTAATATTTGAGTGTTATTATACCAATAATGATTTTATATTATAATATTACGAAAGGTGTGACTTAATAATGAAAAAAAAGCAATTCAGACATTATTATGATAAGCAAAAAAGAAAAAATAGTATTATAACAATTAGCAGTATGATAGCTGTAATGGTATTAGTAGTTGCTATATTTTATGTTTATCCTAAAATGACTGCTAATAATAAAGGAAATAATAACAGTGATCCAGTAGTACCTGCTCCAATAGAAGAAGAGAATGATATAGATTCTGATGATAATAACTCAACCGTTAAGGAAGAGGAAGAGAATAAAGAAGTTAGCAATATAGAAAATGAAGCAACAAATGAAGCTATAAAGAATGATGAAAACGAAGAAATTGTAACTATCATTAATGAGGCTACAGTACTTGCAAAAGGTTATGATTATGAAAAAGCAATTCAATTACTAAAGGGTGTTAAGGATTATGAGAGGAATACTCTCATAACGGAAAAGATCAATGTTTTTCGTAATGAAATGAAAGAATTAATAGAATGGCCGGATGTAACTAAAATTTCACATGTATTTTTTCATACTTTAATTGTTGATAGCAAAAAAGCATTTGATGGTGAATATACACAGGATGGATATAATCAGGTTATGACAACCGTTGAAGAATTCAATAAAATTATGGAAGAGATGTACAAGCGTGGTTATGTTTTAGTTGATATTCATGATATAGCTAGTATGACAAAGCAAGAAGATGGAAGGACTAAAATGGTAAAAGGAAAAATAATGCTACCAGAAGGAAAAACACCCTTTGTTCTTTCTCAAGATGATGTAAGTTATTATGAATATATGGAGGGAGATGGCTTTGCTACCCGCTTAATTGTGGACGAAGATGGTAATGTTACCAATGAAATGAATCTTCCTGATAAGAGTGTAGTAAGAGGTTCCTTTGATGTAGTACCTTTACTTGAAGATTTTATTAAGGAACATCCGGATTTTTCCTATAAGGGAGCAAGAGGTATCTTAGCGTTAACTGGATATAATGGCGTACTTGGTTATCGTACATCTCCTTCTGAATATAAGGATAGCCCTACATTACAAGAGGATATAAAAACAGCAACTAAGGTAGCTAATGTTATTAAGGACTTAGGTTGGGATTTTTCTAGTCATGGTTGGGGACATAGAGACCTTGGTAGGATTTCATATAAAGACTTTGTAAGAGACACAGATAAATGGGAAGTAGAAGTAAAACCGATTCTTGGAGATACGGATATCATTTTATTTCCTTTTGGTAGCGATATTGGAGACTGGAAAGCTTATAGTGGAGAAAGATATGATTATCTTAAAGCAAAAGGATTTCGCTATTTCTGTAATGTGGATGCAAAGGAACAGTACTGGGTTCAAATTACAGATGAATATGTAAGACAAGGAAGAATCAATTTGGATGGTATGCGAATGTACGAAGCCTTATCTGGAGGTAAAAATCGAGTTGAACCCTTTTTTGATGTTGAATATGTTTTTGATAAATCAAGACCTGTACCTGTTCCAGGTATGTAGCGCATTATTTGATTTTATACTATAATAGTTTTTAAGGGATATCTAGAGATATGTTTAGCATTGTACAAATAATATTACAGAATAAATTTATGATGGTATTGTTAACTTAACTGTGTTATATTTAGAAGTAAAAGTCGAATTGATCAATATTATTTCATGAAATTGGAGAGTACGATAATGGCAAAACTATACTTTAGATATTCCTCAATGAACGCAGGAAAATCCTTGGATTTAATATCTACACATTATAATTACTTAGAACTTGGGAAAAAACCTGCTGCGTTTATTCCAAGTGTATCAGGGAATACAATTAAATCAAGGGTTGGATGTGAAATACCAGCAACACCTTTTGATAATAATTATAATTTTCTAGTAGAAAATAAAGATATTACAAAAAAATGTGATTGTATTTTAATAGATGAAGCACAATTTTTAACGAAGGAACAAGTAATTGAATTACATAAGATAAGCTCTCTACATGGAATTCCAGTTATTTGTTATGGACTAAGAACAGATTTTAGAGGTGAAGTGTTTGAAGGTTCTAAAGAGTTACTTGCTTTAGCAGATGAGTTACAAGAAATCCCGACTCTTTGTCACTGTGGAAAAAAAGCAAGAATGGTATTAAGAACCGTGAATGGTAATGTAATGACGGAAGGCGAACAAGTTGCAATTAAAGGAACGAATGATAAAATAAAGTATTATAGCGTTTGCAGTAAACACTTTTATTTAAAGGAATACAAAGAAGACGCTAATTGTAGTTAACATATAGGAAGGTTTACACATTGATGGAATAAAAGTCCTAAATGTGTAAACCTTTCATTATCTATTTCGCTATTAATAGAGTGAAACGTTTCTTTCTATCTGCTTATATCTATATTACATCGACTTAATAGATATCCTTGAATTCATGTTTTCTAAAATCAAAATTCTCAAGAGGAACTGGACCACGTACTACAGTCCTAACAATTTTTAAGACACCATTGTCTTCTGCACGAATACGCCAATCTACCATTAATATCTTACCATTTAGTATTTCAATCCCAGTTATCTTCTTTGTATGAATGCAACACCCTGTATTAAAGTATGGTAATTCACCTTTTTTTGGGAATCTAGCTCTATGAGTATGGCCACAAACTAATATTTTTTTGTGGAGACGGATCCATTTCTTATATCTACGTTCAATTTTATGACGCTTATAAGCATTTTTAGATGGGCTTGCAGGATTAGTAAATCCAACAACATGTAAATACCTCCAAAAATATCGTAAGGTAAGCATGGAAAGATACCAGAATTTATCGTTAAATAAATCGCCTTGATGACCATGAACGATAAAAAGTTCTTGTTTCGTATCCTTGTGTTTTAATACCAAAGCTTCCTGTGGGGTAATACCACGAAATAAATCCGTCATATTTTTGTTATACTCGTCAAAGTAATAAAATAAATTTTTTCTTACAAATTTAGGGTCTTTTAAATATATGTTATGATTGCCATACATTAAAATTAAGCGTCCTTTATCATATAACTTTTTCATTACAATAAATACATCACTATGTGCATAACGAATATGTTTATATTTAGCATGTTCCCACATATCATCCCCGTCCCCAAGTTCTACATATACATAGTCGTTATTATAGTAATAATCAAGAGCATGGACAAATACATTTTGGTTTCTTGCAAAAACATCAGAGGCACTATCATCTCCACGGTGGATATCGCTAAAAAATATATATTTTGAATTATTATCAAAGTACTCTAACTTTGCATTTTTATAAGCGTTTGTTAGTCTTTTATCAGTAAACATAGCTCTTACCTCACTAAATTAATTCTTTATAGGTAATTGGAATTTATAAACTTCTTAATTACCTTTTTAATTCTTTATGATAGAATACCAATTATAAGGAATTACTATTCAAAAATAGAAAACTCAAGTATTAATTTAGTTCATTTTTTTGGACTCAACTACTACTTGCTTTTCTTTTACCATGAATTTGCTATACTAAAAGTACATTCGAATGGAAAAAAATTTATACATTGAAATATTAATTGTTAACTGAGTTTAAAACTAGCACTTTAATTAGGAGGATAAGAATATGTTTAATACAAGTTTAGTCGGGAAGAAGATTTCTGAATTACGTAAAAATAAAAATATTACTCAAATGGAGCTTGCAGATTATATTGGAGTAAGCTATCAGGCAGTTAGCAACTGGGAAAGAGGTAATTCCATGCCTGATATTTCAAAATTACCGGAATTAGTTAAATTATTAGGGTGTTCTATTGATGATTTATTGAACAGTCATAAAGAAACAGAGCTGATTACACATGTTATTGAGGGCAATGAAGAAGCATTTATTAAAGATAATAAGGTTTCCATTGAAACGGTTGCTGAGACTGCACCACTTTTAAAACCAAGTCAAACTGAGAAAATTATGGATACGATACTGGATAATAATAAAGATAGTATTCGAATTAGTGATTTAATTGAAATTGCTCCTTTTGTTAGTGATGAATATTTAGAAAAATTCATTGATGATATTGACGTGGTAGATAATCTAAAGGAACTTGCAGGTCTAGCTCCATTTTTAAGTGAAAGAGCCTTAGATAACTTAGAAAGTAAATTAAAAGAACTAGACGGCATGAGTTCGGTAAGCGCATTAGCACCTTTTTTAAGTGATAAGGCACTAGAAGAAATTGTAAGTAAAATAAATGTTATAGATGATATAAGAACGATAACTTCTCTAGCCCCATTTTTAAATGATAAAGCACTTGATGATATAGTTGGTAAGTTAAGTGTTGTAGATAATTTAAGTTCGATTACCTCCTTAGCCCCATTTTTAAGTGATAAGTCTCTTGATTTACTAGTAGATAAAATAGCGGAAATTAATGACTTAAGTAAGTTAAATAGTTTAGCACCTTTTTTAAATCAAGAGACATTAGATAGGATAGTATTAAAAGCTTATAATGAGGGAAATATAAGCAGCATTAATGGATTATATCCTTTCCTTAGTAGTGAAACCCTTCATATATTAGCGGATTTGATTGTAAAAAGGGATGGATTTCGTGCAATGAAAGACTTAGCTCCATTTCTATAGAATAACTTAAGTAAGAAGACTGTAGTTAACAGAATTTCTTTCTTTGTGTGATAGAGATTAATTTCACATAAAGAGGATAATTCTTAAAATAGCTACAGTCTTTTTTCGTCAGGCTGCAGCAGCTTTCATATAATTGATTACTAGACTAAAGGGCGCAAAAAAATATTTAAGTAATTAACGATTTTAAGTTAAGTATAAGAAAGGCAGAATTTATCAGATAATTTACAACTTAATAAACTTAACTTTAAATTTGTTAAGTAAAAAACTTGTTTAAAATGCACAAATAAGAACATAAATAACACGATTTATTTAGTAAAAATACTTGACACTATGGATTTCAGATGCTATATTGAAGATAAGGTTATATTGTTGTTATTGCTCGCTTAGAAAGAGAAGAAAATTAAAAAAGCAATAATAAATATTATTTATTATTGCTTAAGTAAACGATATAATCTAGTTTTCTTCCATTTTTAGTAAGATGCGATTATCATCCTCTGCTTTATAATCTAGGGATAACATATTCATTAAAACCTGAGAGGCAACGAAAGCTTTTGTTTTATTTCTAACATAGAGTACTTTCATATCCTCTGGTAATAGATTACTATGCCCAAGACTTGAGATGCAAACAAGGTCATCCTTTGGAAAACGACGTTCTACTTCCATACCAAGAATATCACCAATAACAATTCCTTTTTTGTTTTGGTGTTCTGCTAGAAAATTCGAAAGATTAGCAGTTGGTGTATTGATAAAGATATCAAGTGGTCGAAACCATTCAAGTACTTGTTGACGTAGTGGATGATTATATACATCCTCCATAACAAGAAAAGGGTAATCGCTATGAAGCATTTGTTTGGCTCTTAAGATCATATCTCCATAGTCGGGATAGATGCGGCAAAACAGTGGATTATTAATTTCGCAATCAATAAATAGAATTGGTACATAATAATCTTTTGTAAATTTTTCAATGGTTTTAGTATCTGCATCAATAATAAATAAGGCATCTAAGCGATGCTTTGTAATGACATTAACATCACTTTTAAGTTCTTTTGTAGTTATAAATATTGTTTCAAAACCGATGGTACGCATTTGGTCACTTAATTCTGCGGCTAAATCATAGAAAAGCATTTTCTTTCCTGGTGTATTTGATTCTTTTAGATTAATGATAACACCAACTAAATTACTTTGGCGTTCCATTGCATGTTTCGTTTTTTTATTTGGAGCATAATGGAGGCGGGTAGCAGCTTCCATAACT